>NZ_JAFWFM010000189.1:0-7822 GCF_017515625.1 Geobacillus sp. | reverse complement strand
TTTTTTGTCCCCGTCGCCCTTGACGACTCTTCCGCACCTTTGGCGGGTGTTGGTCAAGGGCGAATCCGGCCCTCCGCATGCCCCACGATGCTCAATGGGATGATCTGTGTGGAGTTTTCATAGAACTTTTGACGCTACCTTAAAATGGTTCTCACACTTTTCACTTTCCCGCATATACTTATGTTGGCGTCATCAAAACGGACCATCACTATGCCAAGTTGTTTATTTTATCCTATGCAAAAATTCAAAATAATTGACAGATGAATGCCGAAAATAGAAAAGCGAACAACGGACGGACAAGCCCGATTATCGATGCAAAAAAGCATGCCCCGGCGCTCGAGGCATGCCTAGCGGTTCAACAAGCTGCCGACATAGCGGAGCAATTCATTGGCCGACGTGGAGTTGTACCCGTATTCATCGATCAGGCGGGCGACGACTTCATTAATTTTTTTCAGTTGCTGTTCATCGGGCGTTTTCGTCGATGTCGTGATTTTCACAATATCCTTTAAATCAGCAAACAGCTTTTTCCGGATCGCTTCACGCAACCGCTCATGCGAATTGTAGTCAAACTTTTGCCCTTTGCGTGCGTAGGCGGAAATGCGGATTAAAATTTCTTCCCGGAACGCCTTTTTCGCATTTTCCGAAATGCCGATCTGTTCCTCAATCGAGCGCATCAGCTTTTCATCCGGATTCATTTCCTCACCCGTAAGCGGATCGCGCAGTTTCGTCTTGTTGCAGTACGCCTCGACGTTGTCCAAATAGTTATCCATCAACGTTTTCGCTGACTCTTCATACGAATAGACGAACGCCTTTTGCACTTCTTGTTTTGCGATTTCATCATACTCCTTGCGCACGAGCGAAATGAAATTCAAATACCGCTCGCGGTCTTCCTTCGTGATCGACGGATGCTGATCCAACCCTTCTTTCAACGAACGAAGCACGTCAAGCGCATTGATCGACAGCACTCCTTTGCGAATGATGCAGGCAGAAATGCGGTTGATGACATAGCGTGGGTCGATGCCGCTCATCCCCTCGTCCGGATGCTCCTTTTTCAGCTCCTCCACATCGACCTCGCTGAATCCTTCGATCATTTCGCCATCATACAAGCGCATTTTCTTCAATAAATCCACATCCGGCCGCTTCGACTCTTTCAGCCGAGTCAAAATCGTAAACATGGCCGCAATCCGCAATGTATGCGGGGCGATATGCACGTCGGCGACATCGCTTTCGCGGATCATTTTTTCGTAAATGCGCTCTTCTTCCGAGACGCGCAAGTTGTATGGAATCGGCATGACGATGATGCGCGAATGGAGCGCCTCGTTCTTTTTGTTGGCGATGAACGACCGATATTCCGTTTCGTTCGTATGAGCGATAATCAATTCGTCGGCGCTGATTAAAGCAAACCGCCCAGCCTTGAAATTGCCTTCTTGCGTCAGCGACAGCAAATGCCAAAGAAATTTTTCATCGCACTTTAACATCTCTTGAAATTCCATAATCCCGCGGTTGGCTTTGTTCAGCTCGCCGTCAAACCGGTACGCGCGCGGGTCGGACTCGGAGCCGTATTCCGCGATCGTTGAAAAATCGATGCTTCCCGTTAAATCGGCGATGTCTTGCGATTTTGGATCAGACGGACTGAACGTCCCGATGCCGACGCGGCGGTTTTCCGAGAAGAAAATGCGCTCCACTAGCACGTCTTCAATGCGTCCGCCGTACTCTTTCTCAAGCCGCATCATATTGAGCGGCGACAGCTCGCCTTCGATGCGAATTCCGTATTCGCGGTAAAAATCGTCGCGCAAATGGTGAGGAATGAGGTGAAGCGGGTCTTCATGCATCGGGCACCCTTTAATCGCATAAACGGCTCCGTGCTCCGTTTTGGAGTACTCCTCAAGCCCGCGCTTCAGGAGCGTTACCAACGTCGATTTCCCGCCGCCGACCGGCCCCATCAGCAGCAAAATCCGTTTCCGCACATCAAGCCGCTTCGCCGCCGGGTGGAAATATTCCTCAACGAGCCGCTCAAGCGCCTCCTCAAGCCCGAACAGGTGCTGGCTAAAAAACTTATATCGTTTCCGCCCATTCACCTCTTCGACCCCAGCATCTTTGATCATATTATAAACACGCGAATGAGCCGACTGGGCCACCCACGGCTTTTCTTTTAAAATCTTTAAATACTCGGCAAACGTTCCTTCCCATTTCAACTTTTCTTCTTCTTCCCGATACCGGGTGATTTTTTGCAAAATATCCATAAAGGACCTCCTCACCCTTGGATGTCTAACAGCAAGATTATTACAATTTATGTGAGGATGTCCCGTATCATTCGCCGCAAAAAAAATTTTGTCTCCTAACAACCAACTGCGGTCATTCACATGCTTAGCCATATTCGCTATAATAAAGGGGGAAACGCCTGCCACTTTCATTATGAAGGAGGAACAAACGATGCGCACGTTGCTTGTGCTAGGGGTTATCATTGCGTTTTTGACGGCCATTTTCACCGCTGGCTATGAAGACAAACCAGGCGTCAGACAATAAGACCAAAAAAACGACCTCCAGAGCGAAGGTCGTTTTTTTTTGTTTATGACAACCCATAAAACCGTTGTTGGCGCAACGCTTCGTACACTAAAATGGCCGCCGTGTTCGACAAGTTTAACGAGCGTACTTTGTCATTCATCGGGATGCGAAGGCAACGGTCCATATTGGCCTCAAGCAGCTCCCTCGGCAGTCCGGTCGTTTCACGGCCGAACACAAAGAAAATATGTTTTTCTGTATCGCTGAAATCAAACGAATCATAATACCGGCGCCCGAATTTCGTAATGAAATAAAACTCCCCTTCCGGAAAGCGGGCGAATAGTTCGTCAAGCGAGTCATAATACGAAATATTGACATACGGCCAATAATCAAGCCCGGCGCGCTTTAACATTTTATCATCCGTAGAAAAACCGAGCGGGCGGATCAAATGGAGCGACGTATCGGTTGCTGCGCACGTACGAGCGATGTTTCCAGTATTGGCTGGAATTTCTGGCTGGTATAGCACTACATGAAGCGGCATTTCCTTCACCTCAGCAACGTTTATTTGCGATCGATGATGTGAAAAAACTTATAGCGAATGTTCGGCGTATAGGCGCTTGAATCTTCATACGACCAATAGCGCATTCGGCTGTTTGTCGTATGGGCGTTCACAAGCGGCATCCCGTTCTGATCTTTCGCCACCACAATCGTTGAGTGGTCGAAGCGTCCGTCCCCTTGAAAATCATAACAGATGACATCGCCTGCCATCAATTGCTCCGGCTCCGCCACTTCCACCGCCTGCAAGCCAATGCACGACCCGCTCAAATACCAACGAAAGGAATGAGCGACAGCCCAGCTGTAACTCCAACTTCCGTTTTGACACCACCATCCCCTCGCCCGGTTCGGATAGCCCGTCATCGGTGCCCCGCCCGCATACAAGCATTGGGA
The DNA here is from genome assembly GCF_017515625.1 of Geobacillus sp. Classification (NCBI taxonomy): domain Bacteria; kingdom Bacillati; phylum Bacillota; class Bacilli; order Caryophanales; family Anoxybacillaceae; genus Geobacillus; species Geobacillus sp. Next base: position 4,372 of record NZ_JAFWFM010000189.1, on the reverse strand, counting down.
AACAAAATTCGTGCAATCCACCGGAAACGACGGAAACACCGGGTTATGCCGATTCCACCACGTTTCCGCATACCGAACCGCCCGGGCGCGGTCATACTGGTAAGAAAGACGATCTCCCGTCCATTGCTCTCGTTCGACGCGCGGCGCCTCCATATCCCCCCCCAATCGGTTGATCGGTTCATCAGCAACAAGCTCACCGCCAACAAAACAGGCGCATCGCTCCTCAACCTGTTCTTCTATATATAGTGAACCCCTTTGCTTAATTAAAAATTGATGGTGGGCAATATACATCACTTTCGCTTCCCGCTCAATGGTCTGCCTGCCGACAATTTGCCCCCGGATCGTGCAACGGACGATCTCCGCACCGCGCTTTTGGCAAAGCTGTTGCTTTCTTGCCGCCTCTTCGCTTCGGATATTGCTTTCCGACACAAACGAGCGGGCTCGCTCATCCAACCACGCGCGCAACTGTTTTTTCATGCTGCTTTCCACCACTTTCGTTTTTGTTACTACCTTATGTGGGGAAGCTGCGTTTTTTTCCCTATTCCTTTGCCTCAGCCAACAGTTTTAGTCCTTTTTCAATCTCAGCGATCACATCGGCATCCGCCTCCGTTTGCCGCGCGGCCTCCAAATAAGGCTTAGCGCTTGGATCCCCGATTTTCCCGAGCGCCCACGCCGCCGTCCCGCGGATGACGGGACGGCTATCCTCTTTCAACAAACGCAGCAAATGCGGCACCGCGGTTTGGTCTTTGTAATGGGCAAGCGCCAGAATGGCATTGCGCTGAATCGGCTTTTTCCCACGCCATGAACCCGCCATGGCCCCAAATGTTTCTTGAAATTCACGGTTGCTCATCTGAAGCAGCGGGATGAGTTTCGGCTTTACCGCTTCCGGATCCGCCTCGAATTCCGGATGCAAATGAAAGTCTTTTCCCTTATTTTCCGGGCAGACTTGCTGGCATGTATCGCAGCCATACAGCCGATTCCCGATTTTCTCTCGAAACTCGTCGGCCAAAAAGCCTTTCGTTTGCGTTAAAAAGGAAAGGCACCGCTGTGCGTTCAGTTGTCCCCCTTGCACAAGCGCCCCAGTCGGGCAGGCATCAATGCATTTCGTGCACGTGCCGCATCGGTTTTCAACCGGTTCATCAGGGGGAAATGGAATATTCGTAATCATTTCTCCCAAATACACATACGATCCAAACTCTGGTGTAATAATAGAGCAGTTTTTGCCACTCCAACCGATCCCTGCCCGTTCCGCCACCGCCCGATCGGCGAGCTCTCCGGTATCCACCATCGAGCGAACGCGGGCATGGGGCACTTTGGCCAGCAAAAACTCCTCGAGCTGCTGCAAACGTTCCCGCAACACATCGTGGTAGTCCTTTCCCCATGAAGCGCGGCAAAAAACGCCGCGCCGTTCCGTCTTTGTCCCCCGCGGCGCATTTTTCATTTTAGACGGATAGGCAAGAGCAATGGCAATAATCGATTTTGCTTCCGGAAGAAGCAATGAAGGATTCGTCCGTTTCTCAATATCTGGTTCCTCAAAACCGGACTGATAGCCGAGCTCCTGCTGGCGGCGCAGCCGTTCCTTTAATTCCACAAACGGATCAGCGCTCGCAAATCCGATTTTATCAATGCCGATTGACCGACTGTACTCAATGACTTCCTGCTTTAATGCCATAACATCCATCGTTTTCCCTCCTTTCGTCATATATGGTAAAATGAAATCCGAGGTGATCAAGATGAAATGCGTGATATCAGAACAACTAAAGCAACGCCTTCCTTCTGGTAAATTCGGCGTCATCCGCTATTATCATATCGAGGTCAGCGATTCACCGCAAATGTTAAGGGGGCGGCTTGAGCTGTTTCAAGAATCTCTTTACATCGAGCTGCAGGAAAAGTCGATTGCCGACATTCCTGAAATGGTCGAATGGCGCCGTACTTTCAAACAAATCGGAACGGACCCAAGCCGCTATCGACCGTCAAGTGAAAGCCTGTACCGACGCATCCAGAAAAAAAGCTTCATTCCGCCTATCCATTCAGCGGCAGACATAAACAACTTTTTTTCACTCTATTATAAAATTCCGCTCGGCATCTATGATCTAGACCGCATCAACGGGACAGTGACGCTCACGATCGGCACGGAAAAAGATGAATACATCGCGTTAAACGGCCGCACAGTCAACTTTGCCAACAAACTCGTCAGCAAAGATGAACGAGGGCCGTTTGGCAGTCCGATCGTCGATTCGGAGCGGACCGCCGTGACGAGAGAAACGAAAAACGCTTTGCAAATCGTTTACTTTCTCCCATCAACGCCAGAAGAAACCGCCAAGCGCCGGCTTCAAGCCATCCAAACGATGTTTGTGCAAATTCATGGCGGCGAAGCCGACGCCCAATTGTTCGTTTGATCTTCTCCCCCCACTTTCCTGCCGTTGGAAACGGGGGACTCCCTTCCTACCTGAACTCTCTCCCTACGCTCACGCGTGGAAATGAGGGTCTTCTCGGTTTAGGGTGGTAAATAAAAAAACGCAATGCCTCGTTCTTTAACGAAACGAAACACTGCGTTGTCCCCAACAATCATAACGTAATTTTAAAGCTAACGAGAGATATTATAACAGACTTCCACACGCATCGCAAGAAAAAACGCAAAAATCGACAAAAGAAATTGTACAAAAGGGCACCAGAATCTCTGGTGCCAGCAACCAGTGACCCGTACGGGATTCGAACCCGTGTTACCGCCGTGAAAGGGCGGTGTCTTAACCACTTGACCAACGGGCCATTATGGCGGAGAAGGCGGGATTTGAACCCGCGCGCCGCAAAACTGCGACCTAACGGTTTAGCAAACCGTCCCCTTCAGCCACTTGGGTACTTCTCCAAAGAAATGGCTCCGCAAGTAGGATTCGAACCTACGACCTACCGGTTAACAGCCGGTTGCTCTACCGCTGAGCTATTGCGGAATGATGTATATGTTATGCACATCTTCCAAATGTACTCGTTGCCTCTTTCTCTGCCAGCTAATTCAAGGAAGCGAGATGCGTCGAGGCAACTCGCAGCGAATTCGAAGATGTGAAGCTCGTCGCTCCGATTTTGCTGTGGAACGATGGGGCATTGTTCGCCCATTATTATAGCGAATGACCCAAAAATATTCAATGGAAAATAATGGGCCTAAGTGGACTTGAACCACCGACCTCACGCTTATCAGGCGTGCGCTCTGACCAGCTGAGCTATAGGCCCATCAAAAGCGGGTGATGGGAATCGAACCCACGACATCAGCTTGGAAGGCTGAGGTTTTACCACTAAACTACACCCGCATAATATTTGGCTTAACATCCGCCACGCTGCTTCCATGCCCCTTCCTCTACCAGCTGATTCATAGAAGCCAGATGCGTCGGGGCAACTCGAAGCTAATTCGATGATGCAGATGCTCGTGGCTGAGGTTTTACCACTAAACTACACCCGCAAATATAGAATATAATGAAAAGGGCGACTAGTGGGAATCGAACCCACGCATGCCAGAGCCACAATCTGGTGCGTTAACCACTTCGCCATAGTCGCCTCGTTCTGGTGCCGGCTGCAGGACTTGAACCCGCAACCTACTGATTACAAGTCAGTTGCTCTACCAATTGAGCTAAGCCGGCACATTTAACATGAGTTACTGGATCATATGATCTGCTCGGTTGTTCCTCTTCCTCTACAAGCTGATTCGAGGAAATCAAATGCTCGGTGTCCCTTCCTCTGCAAGCTTATTCAAAGAAGTGGGATGCGTCGGGACAACTCGAAGCAGATTCAACGATGCGAATGCTCTTCTCTACCAATTGAGCTAAGACGGCATAATTTATAGTTTGATGGTGGCTCGGGACGGAATCGAACCGCCGACACAAGGATTTTCAGTCCTTTGCTCTACCGACTGAGCTACCGAGCCATATATTATTTTTTAACTCGCTCGTTGAATTGCTCTGTGCCTCTTCCTCTACCAGCTGATTCAAAGACGCTCGATGCGTTGAGGCAACTCGAAGCGAATTCGATGAAGCAGATGCTCGTCTCTACCGAATGAGCTGCTGAGCCGTATTTTTCATCTTTCACAATTTTGAAAGAATGGCGGTCCCGACGGGACTCGAACCCGCGATCTCCTGCGTGACAGGCAGGCATGTTAACCACTACACTACGGGACCAATTTGGTTGCGGGGGCAGGATTTGAACCTGCGACCTTCGGGTTATGAGCCCGACGAGCTACCGGACTGCTCCACCCCGCGGCGATAAGAATACACAATTGGTGTAAGTGGTGGAGGATGACGGGATCGAACCGCCGACCCCTTGCTTGTAAGGCAAGTGCTCTCCCAGCTGAGCTAATCCTCCACGAAATTGCCTAGCAGCGACCTAC
>NZ_JAFWFM010000188.1:0-6371 GCF_017515625.1 Geobacillus sp. | reverse complement strand
GCGGCAGCAACGCCATCGGCATGTTTTACCCGTTTTTGCAAGATGACGTCCGCCTTGTCGGGGTGGAAGCCGCCGGCAAAGGCATTGACACCCCTTACCATGCCGCGACGATCACGAAAGGGACGAAAGGGGTCATCCACGGGGCGATGACGTACTTGCTGCAGGATGAGTACGGGCAAATTGTCGAGCCGTACTCGATCTCAGCCGGCCTCGATTACCCCGGCGTCGGTCCGGAGCATGCCTATTTAGCGAGCATCGGCCGCGTCCGCTACGAAAGCGTGACCGACGAGGAAGCGGTCGCGGCGTTTCGGCTGCTGGCGCAAACAGAAGGCATCATTCCGGCGATTGAGTCGGCCCATGCGGTGGCGAAAGCCGTGGAGCTCGCCCAAGCGATGTCGCCGGATGAAACGGTGCTCATTTGCCTGTCCGGCCGCGGCGATAAAGACGTGCAAACGATGATGCGCCATCTTGGCGCGAAAGAAGGTGAAGATGTTGCTGCTATCCGTTAATCCGCCGCTGTTTATTCCCTTTATTGTCGCCGGCGACCCGTCGCCTGAGGTGACGATGGATTTGGCCTTGGCGCTTGAGGAGGCCGGCGCCGATCTATTGGAGCTTGGCGTGCCGTACTCCGACCCGCTCGCCGACGGACCGACGATCCAGCGCGCCGCCGCCCGGGCGCTTGCCGGGAACATGACGTTGCCGAAAGCCATTCATCTCGTCGCCGAAATGCGAAAAAAGGGGGTAACCATTCCGATTATTCTCTTTACGTATTACAATCCTGTGTTACAATTAGGAGAAGAATCCTTTTTTGCTTTAGCGCGGAAAAATGGCGCCAACGGCGTGCTCATTCCCGATTTGCCGTTTGAAGAAAGCGGTCCGCTCCGCGAACTGGGCGAGCGGTTTGGCCTTCCGCTCATTTCGCTCGTCGCGCCGACGTCAAAGCAGCGGATTGAGCGGATCGCTTCGGCAGCGCAAGGGTTTTTGTATTGCGTTTCCTCGCTTGGCGTCACCGGTGTGCGCGAAACGTTGCCGGAGTCGCTTGGCGATTTTGTCAGTGAAGTCAAGCGGCATAGCCGTGTGCCGGTCGCTGTCGGGTTCGGCATCTCCACGCCCGAACAAGTGGCGATGCTGAAAGAGGTGTGCGATGGCGTCGTCATCGGCAGCGCCCTTGTGCAAAAAGTGGAACAGTTGGGGGAACGGCTGCTGGCGCCGGAAGAAAAAGAAGCGGCCATCGCCGAGTTTGCCGCCTACGCCCGCTCGCTCGCCGCGCCGCTTCACGCGCCGTGTTCTTTGCGCTAAAAGTTCCGATGATGAAGGAGTTGGCAACGCGAATGCAAGTGAAAGAGCAGCTTCGGGGACTTCCCCCATACCAGCCGGGAAAATCGATTGAGGAAGTGAAGCGGGAATACGGCCTTTCTGATATTATTAAACTAGCTTCCAATGAAAATCCGTATGGGTCGTCGCCGGCGGCCAAAGCGGCCATCGCCGCCGAGCTTGACCGTCTTGCCGTTTATCCGGACGGCTACGCCCGCACGCTGCGCGAAAAGGTGGCAACGCATCTTGGCGTCAAGGAAACGCAGCTTTTGTTTGGCAACGGCTCGGATGAAGTTGTGCAAATTTTTTGCCGCGCCTTTTTGGAGCCGGGCACGAATACGGTGATGGCGGCGCCGACATTTCCGCAATATCGCCATAACGCGGTCATCGAGCGGGCGGAAGTGCGCGAAGTGCCGCTTGTCGACGGGCGCCATAACTTAGAGGCGATGCTGTCTGCCATCGATGAACGGACGCGCCTCGTTTGGATTTGCAACCCGAACAACCCGACCGGCACGTATGTGAACGAAACGGAATTGCGCGCCTTATTGGACCGCGTGCCGCCGCATGTGCTTGTCGTGTTGGATGAAGCGTATTATGAATACGTCACGGCTCCCGATTATCCACAGACGGTGCCGCTTTTAAATGAATACAGCCAGCTCGTGGTGATGCGCACGTTTTCAAAGGCGTACGGGCTCGCCGCGCTCCGTATCGGCTACGGCATCGCCAGCGGAGCGCTCATCCGCGCCGTTGAACCGGCGCGCGAGCCGTTTAACACGTCAACCGTCGCTCAAGCGGCCGCGGCGGCTGCGCTCGATGACCAGGCGTTCCTCCGCGCCTGCGTCGAACGAAACCGCGCCGAACTCGAGCGGTATTACCGCTTTTGCGACGAGCACGGCCTCAAGTACTATCCGTCGCAAACAAATTTTGTATTTATCGATTTCGGCATTGATGGCAATGAGGTGTTTCAATATTTGCTCGAGCGGGGCGTGATCGTCCGCTCCGGCCGGGCCCTCGGTTTGCCGACCGGTGTGCGCGTCACGATTGGCACGAAAGAGCAAAACGACCGAGTGTTTGAAACGATTGCCAGCATGCTGCGGGAAAAACAGCTCGCCCGACCGGCTTCGCGGCCGCCCAGGCGGAACGATGAGCCCGTTGCTTTTCAGAAGCAGCGGGCGTATGTTTACATACAAAGAAGGTGAGACCATTGGAAGGAAACGTGTTTATCGTCGGCCTCGGCTTAATCGGCGGGTCGATCGCCTTAGCCATTAAAAAGGCGCATCCAGCAGCAGTCGTCATCGGCTACGATGTCAACGGCCATCAGCTTGGTTTGGCGCGTTCGCTTAAGATGATTGACGAAACAGCTCGCACGCTTGAGGATGGGTTTGCCGCCGCGGATTTGATTGTTCTTGCCACTCCGGTCATGCAGACCGAATCGATTTTAGCCGCCATGCCGATTGAGCAGCTGAAGCGCGGTGCGATCGTCACCGATGTTGGCAGCACGAAGCAGCGCATCGTCCAAGGCGCGCGCCGTCTGTTGGAGGCGGGCGTGGCGTTTATCGGCGGCCATCCGATGGCCGGATCGCATAAAAGCGGGGTGGCGGCCGCCCGCGCCCATTTGTTTGAAAACGCCTTTTACATTTTGACGCCGACGGATGATGTGCCGCTCGAACGGGTGGAAACGCTAAAACAATGGCTTTCCGGGACGAAGGCGCAGTTTGTCGTGTTAACGCCGGAAGAGCATGACCGCATCACCGGGGTGATCAGCCATTTTCCGCACTTGATTGCCGCCAGCCTCGTCCATCAGGCGCGCGAGTACGAAAGCAAAAACGCTCTTGTCAGCCGGCTTGCGGCCGGCGGCTTTCGCGATATTACGCGCATTGCATCGAGCAATCCGGAAATGTGGCGCGATATTCTCATTCATAATAAACGCGAGATGCTCGCGCTGTTTGACCGCTGGATGGCGGAGATGGAGCGGCTGCGCTCGTTTGTCGAGGAAGAAAACAGCATCGCCATTTACCATTACTTTCTCGAAGCCAAGCAGTTTCGCGATGGGCTGCCGGCGCGGACGAAAGGAGCGATCCCGTCGTTTTACGATTTGTATGTCGATGTGCCGGACTACCCGGGCGTCATTTCCGAGGTGACCGGCTATTTGGCGCAGGAAAACATCAGCATTACTAACATTCGCATTATTGAGACGCGCGAAGAAATTTACGGGGTGCTCCGCCTCAGCTTCCAAAGCGAAGACGACCGGGCGCGGGCGAAGGCGTGCCTCGCTAAGCATACGAACTATGCGACATATGAAGGATAGCAACGAAAAAACAATGGAGGGATGTTGCATGCAGCTGCCAACGAACGTGTCATCGCTCCGGGGGACGCTTGAAGTGCCCGGCGACAAATCGATTTCCCACCGCGCCGTCATGCTTGGGGCGCTCGCTTCCGGCCGGACGGTCATCGATCACTTTTTGTCCGGCGCCGATTGTTTAAGCACGATCGATTGTTTCCGCCGCCTTGGCGTCGACATCCGCCGGGACGGGACGCATGTTGTGGTTGAAGGAGCGGGGCCGGGTGGGCTGCGTGAGCCAAGTGCTGTGCTTGATGTCGGCAACTCCGGCACCACGGCGCGCCTGCTTTTAGGTATTTTGGCCGGGCAGCCGTTTCACGCCTGTCTCATCGGCGATGAGTCGATCGCCAAGCGGCCGATGGCGCGAGTGACGAAGCCGCTTCGCGAAATGGGAGCGCACATTGACGGGCGCGATGGCGGGAATTATACGCCGCTTTCCATCCGCGGCGGTGCTCTTCGTCCGCTTCGCTTCACCTCGCCGATCGCAAGTGCTCAAGTGAAATCGGCGATTTTGCTTGCCGGCTTGTTTGCCGACGGGGTGACGTCTGTGACCGAGCCGCACCGCTCGCGCGATCATACGGAGCGGATGGTTGGGCTGTTCGGCGGCGAGATGAAAGTGGATGGCTTGACCGTCTCGGTCGCCGGTCCGCAGCGTTTGCGCGGAACGCACGTTTACGTTCCCGGCGACATTTCCTCGGCCGCCTTTTTCCTTGCCGCAGGGGCCATTGTGCCGAACAGCGAAATTACGCTGAAAAACGTCGGCCTAAATCCGACGCGGACCGGCATTATTGACGTGCTCACACAAATGGGCGCTGAGATTGCAATTGAACATGTCCGCCATGAGGACACAGAGCCGGTCGGCGACATCACGGTCCGCACGTCGGCGCTTGGCGCCGTCGAAATTGGCGGCGACTTGATTCCAAGGTTGATCGATGAAATCCCCATCATCGCCTTGCTCGCGACGCAAGCCGAGGGGACGACGGTCATTAAAGACGCCAGTGAATTGAAAGTAAAAGAGACGAACCGAATCGATACAGTTGTTACGGAGCTGAAAAAGTTCGGCGCCGATATTGAAGCGACCGATGACGGCATGATCATCCGCGGCAAAACGCCGCTCGCGGCCGATGGGATCGTCGTAGACAGCCATGGCGACCACCGGATCGGCATGATGCTCGCCATCGCCGCCTGCTGCGCCAAAGGCATGGTCCGTCTTGAGCGTCCGGAGGCGGTCGCTGTCTCGTACCCGGCGTTTTTCTCTGATTTGCGCTCTTTAGTAAACGGGTGAGAACGAACGTCCAAGGATGGAGCGAAAGCGGGAGTGAACCCGCCGGCTGTTGATGCCCCCGCCCCAAGCGGGCGGGCGGTCATATTTTGCATTGTCCGTTCATATGTTGTCAATAAGAGGAATAATTGGCGCTGCTTTTTGAAAGCGGATACATTACCCAACAGCTGGTGCGGCGCGGTTGGCGAGCGGATCGGTTGCCGAAACGGCGATTGTCGATTATGATAAAACATGTTCCCGTTGTGCCGGTACATACCAATGCGGACAGCGAGGGCGGGAAGCGCCGCCCTGTCAGGCAACCTACTTGTCGTTGTAAGAGAGGTTTCGAAACCATGACACGTGTTGAACAAATCATTCGTCTAGTGGAAAACGGAAATGTTGACGAAGCGTTGGCGCTTGTGCCAAAAGTGAAAAAGTACAGCAGTGATGAGGAAAAATATACGCTGGCCGACTGTCTATACTCATGGGGGATGCTCGAGGAGGCAAAAGAGCTGCTCGAGGAACTGGCCAGCCGCTATCCGGACGATGGCGACGTCCGTCTGTTTTTGGCGGAAGTGTATACCGAGCTTGAAGCTGAAGACGAAGCGCTCGCCATTTTGATGGACATCAGCGAAGACGATCCGCAATTCGTCCGGGCGTGCCTGCTTGCGGCGGACCTGTATGAAATGCAAGGGCTGACCGAAGTCAGCGAACGGAAGCTAAAACAAGCGTACGAGAAAGCGCCGGATGAACCAGTCGTGCAATTCGCCTTAGCGGAGTTGTACTTTTCGCTCGGCGAGTACGCCAAAAGCGTGCCGCTTTATGAACAAGTGAGGAAAACGAACCGGGAGATCGCCGGCGTTTTGGTCGCTGAACGGCTCGCCGAGTCGCTCAGCCGCATCGGGGAGTTTGAGGCGGCGCTTCCGCACTATGAGGCGGCGCTTAACGAAAAAACGGACAGCCGGACGCTGTTCGCCTATGGGTTCACCGCCTTGCAGGCCGGCTATACGCAAACGGCCATTGACAAGCTTGGCGCCTTAAAAGAGCTTGATCCTGACTATGCTCCGCTTTACTTATATTTGGCCAAAGCGTATGAACAGGAAGGACAGCTTCAAAAAAGCTACGAAACGGTGCGGGAAGGCATCAGCATCGATGAATGGAACAAAGAGCTCCGCCTGTATGCCGGCAAGCTCGCGCTGAAACTGAACAAACCGGCCGAAGCGGAAGAGCAATTGCAAAAGGCGCTTGAAATCGACAATGGCTATGTCGAGGCGCTGACGGTGTTATCGGCGCTTTGGCTTCATGAGCAACGCTATGAGGACGTCGTGTCGCTCCTCGAGCGGGCGATGGCCGACGGCGAGTATGATCCGCAGTTTGAGTGGGATTTAGGGCGCGCCAAACACCGGTTGGAGCTGTATGATGATGCATTAAACCATTACGCCGAGGCATATAATT
>NZ_JAFWFM010000187.1:0-11577 GCF_017515625.1 Geobacillus sp. | reverse complement strand
CTCGGTTTCAATCCCTCATAGGTACGATAAAAACGTGGCAATGCAGGCTTAGGCCTGCTTTTTTCGTCTCGAGTTTCAATCCCTCATAGGTACGATAAAAACCCCAAAAAGGCTTGTTCCATCAAGCTTTTCGGTTTGGAGCTATTTTCAGCATAGCACGTTTCAAAAATTCTGTCAATGACTTTCAATCGTGATGGCTGTAGGCTTGGAGCGTCAAAAACCATTGTCGTCGATCCCCCGGGTTTTTTGCATGATTGGAGGTCGACGACAATGCAAAGGCGGGTTGACTTCTTCGGCTGTTCGATCTTTTCCGCCGGCAGCCCGGTCAGTTCGTGGATCGTGTCGATATCCTACCCTTTCATCAACATTTCCTTCGCGATGTCGGGTTTCCCTTCCTCGATCCTTTTTGGCGTCCTTGTTCAATCCCATGCTTCATTCCCTGCTTGATCCTTGTCCGATTTCGCCGAAACTGCTCTCGTTTGATTGACGCTCCGAAGGCTTCACTTCCCATGCAACTCACGGTACCAGTCGCTATGCAGGATATCTCGAAAGATTGATACTGTCGTTTCGATCTCTGTCAAGTTCAATTCCACAATCATCACATCGAAATACCCTCGTTAGATGGCCACCTCTTGTGTTTGATTTCCCTACTCTCTAAGCAATCCCCGAACATCTTCCTCTGAAAGATCCACCAACCGAGCAATGTCTTCCACCGTCATTCCTTTGCGTGCCATGTTACGAATCAGCTGTTTCATTCCTTGTTTCATTCCCTGTTTCATTCCTTGTTTGATGCCTTCTTCCAACCCTTGTTTCCTTCCCTTTTGCTCATAGGAAATGATCAGCTCCAACACGTTCTCTTTTTCTTTCGTTTCCATCGCCCTCACCTCTCTTTGGAGTTGTTGCTCTTCCTCCTCCGACAACTTCACATACGTTTCAAAAAAACCCAAGAGCAGCCGCTGCCTCGCTTCATCCAGCTCCAATCGCACCAACATGCGCAAAAACTCTTTTTTCAACTCGACTTTCTCACTTTCAGTATACCCCATTTTGCCAAGGAGGGCAGCCGCGATCGGATTGTCATGCCGGATGTAGTCCCGCCAATGTTTCTTGCGCAACTCCACCGGGAAAAAGCGGAACTGCAGCACCTCGCCAAAGGGAAACTCGATCGAAAACACGGACGGCTCCTCGCGGAGGGCATCATGGCTGAAGACGGCGATCGGAACGATGCGGGTGCGGTATTTTTCAAACAGACGGCTGAAATAGACAAACATGCGCTCTGGAAACGATGGCTGCACGTAGCTTTGATTCTCCACATGAACGATGATCAGCCCATCTTCTCCTTTCAGCTTCGTCTCGACCAACAGATCGACGCGGTACTTTTCTCCTGCGGTCACATCCGTGAACAGCTCGTCGGACAAAAAGGACAAATGGCGGAAATCGATATGCTCGTGGATGTCGGGGAAAAAGAGAAGGAGAAACTCTTCGAAGAACGTTTGGATCAGTTCTTTGAACAGCCGGTCATGGTCAATGGCCATTCCATCCCCCCTCTTTGAACATGTTCAACATATCGATTCGCGGGCAAGAGGCAAAAATCCTGCATGGAAGATAGAAAAAATGGAGAGCTAGGATGTACATCAGCACATTGTGTCAGAATCCTGCCTTCAAATTAGTAGATGTGCATTTTTAAGAGAGGCAAACAAGGGGCCCCTTAGTCGGCATGAGGCTGGTTTTTGATTGCATCATCGAGAACGGTCAACGTTCCGGAAAATCCCTTGGTGATCAAGGCGGCGACGAGACGAACGTGATGCTTCAAAACCGAAAAGGTGAACCCCAATGTTATGAAAAACTTGTGATCTCCTTGATAACGTGCTTATCCATTCATGAGACATGAACCTGTAGGAATGGTTGGCACATTGATTCTAACCAAGGAGTCCGGTTCATGTCTCCTTTTTTGTTTGGTTGCAAATTTATTACAGTTCATTTGCTCATCTAGAGAAATGATCTATCCATAAAAGAAAACAGGTTCTATTGAAGTTCGAAATCTTGTCGTCGATCCCCCGGATTTGGACACAATGGGGGTCGACGACAACTGGGATGGTGTCATTCGTCATTTAGCAGCTGTTGAAGCTTGTCAATTTTTTGCTTTTGTTTTTTGCTGATGCCTTTTCCCCATTCGCCGATGCGTTGCCAATACGCCTGCAAGGCAAGGGCGGCTTGTTTGTTTCGCTGCTCAAGGACTTGCTGGTACAGCACGTCTTTGCTTCGCTGCTTATCCGCTTCGCTGTCGGCGAGCCGTTCAATTTCGGCCACCAACCGTTCTTCGGGGGAGAGAAGAGCCAGCCTTGCTCGTTCTTCTTCCTCGCGTCTCTTTCGCTCCACCATTTCCTGCTCGATTTTTCGACGCTCAAGACGGGCGCTCTCTTTTTGCACCATTGGGAGGAATTCGGTTTCCGTCACGTCGTCCACTTCAGAAAATCGACCGTAGCCTGACGATGTTTTCGAACCGATCCCCCATTCCATCAACGCCTGTTTTGTGTATAACGATGCTGCCTCCAACAAACGGGCGGTTTTTTCATCGTCTCGAAAGCCATAGGCCGTTAAATAAATGTCTGCCTCTGCAGCCATGACCGTCCAAAACGAAACGGGAACAGGTTTTTGATTATCTGTCGCAGCGTTTTTTCCCTCATAATACTCCTTCATATGTACAGCGAGCACATCCTTTTCCAACCGCAATCCATCGATGAGAAAGATGTCGTAAAACTGCACCTGTCCTTTATTGCCTTGCGTCCCAAAAATCGCGCGTCCGTCTTCATGCTCGCCGAGCCGTTTCTCGTCCCCTTCGCAATACGCCTCGATAAACCAATGGCGCACAAGGCCTTTCAGACTGGAGGCAGGAATGTAAGGAAGACCGTACACGGGGTGGATCGTCAATGACGTCTCGCGAACATGCCCCGCGCCCAGTCCGTGGACAATTCGGCCAGAGAGGCGGGCTTTCAGCTTCTTGACTCCCCCTGTTTGCGCCCATTCCACCATGGCCTGTTCTCGCTGCGCCCGCAGCTGCTCGCCAACCTCTTTCAGCTCTGGGAGAATCGGGGCGGATTTCAACTGTTTCGAAGGTTCCCACACTTTTTTACGGTCATTCCACCGATGCTCAATAAAATAATGGAGATGGTACGCCAAATGCCCGATCGATTTATTGGCCTTTTGCACGACTTCTAGGGTGTCCTTTGGATGAAAAAGCATGCCCTCCCCTCCTTACTCTGCCGCCTTTGCATCGTCTTTCGCCATCCCGTCGGCAAACTTGCGCATCCAATCTAACAGCGCCATGGCTTCCATCGTCCATAACCGGTAATCAGCGCTCGATAAGTTGACGACAGCCTCGACGAGTTCTTGGTTTGCCGATGAAAATTGATCCGGAAACTGTTCCCTCATCCATTTTGCGAGGGATTGATAAATCGCCTTGTATTCCTTCCCTTTTTGAAAACAAAACGCCAATGCTTGTCCGAGACCGTTGACTTGAATTAAGGACGGCATTTTTTTGACGTAAGAACGATAGTTTTCGAAGCTTCCTCTCAATCGTTCTTTTGCCTGTTTCACTTCTTGAAACGCAAATGCGGCTCTCCCGTTCTCAATCCCCACACGCTTCACGTTTGTTTCCATGGCTTCTCCTCCGTTCACACCCAAATCGTTCTCATCATTCCGCGACCTAATGTACTGTTCCCGCCAAGCTGAAAGACGGATGGAAATTTGTTTTCATTCAGAAAGTACCGTTCAATATCCGCAGCCTTCGCAAGACCGTCTATTCCGTCTCCCCGTACATCACCAATGTAGAGGAAACTGTAAAAAACCGTTTCTGGCGGAACATTTTCCTCATACCAGAGCGCACCGTTGTCAACGGTCCCTGTCTCCGGTGAAATGCGAATGCGCGCGTTAATTTCGGTCGACAATTTGACGAAATCCGTGAAATCGTCATCGGAGAGAACAACGAGTCGATCTACAAGACGCAGGCGGCAATGCTCCCCAAGGAGGGCGGCAAGTTGTTCCGCCAGCTGTTTCGCTTCAGAAGAGACGGTGACCGAAAACGCATACTCCTCCAACACAATGCGTCCATTGACCGCCATCAACCGGTCGGAACTGACCGTGTTCGGTGCGGGCATCGGAAGAAGTTGAACTTCTTTCCCGATCGATTGCTGATGAACGCTCATCTCTTGATTCCACCGCTCAATCACAAACGGGCACGTAATCCAAGCAAATACGCCGCGAAGCGATTTAACCGGAAACAGCAAAACACGTGCATCACTCAGAGCAATGGCGCTCGCTTGTGTGACGCTTTCCTGTCCTTTGTCCGCGCCGAAAATCAGTTCAAGCTTCTTCCGTTCAAGATTCTTCCCATCTTCAGGAAGCGACTCTGTCATATGATATCGAAGCGCCCCTTTGAGCGAGGAGCTTTCGATTTTTGGAAATCCTGTATGCTTCTCTCGCTGAATAGGCAAGTCGACAAACCCGATCTCGCTCCCGCTCCCCGCATGGACAGACGTAATGGCATGCATAAGAAAAGGCCGTACGATCGAATACATTACAACTCCTCCTCGCTTTCTTTCGCACTCGTGATCACTGCAAATCCAAACCCTTCCTCCGCCCCTTCATCGGTGAGATGAACGCCGTCAAGGGCGGAGAGGACAAGAGGCAAAGCATCGTCGCGTTCGATCTTCACATAGATGACCGAACCGGCTGGGATCATCCATTTCCGCGGTTTTGGCCGATGTCGGACGATGTCCCATCCCCCGTACAACTCCGGACGTCCGATGGAAGCGGCAAGCCATGTCACCACCGCTCCGTTCGGCCATGTCCACCGATCACCGTCCATCGCAATCGGACGAGAGCCGTTGGCGAAAATCGCAGGGGACAAAAAGATAATCTTTGCCAGCCTCGTCCGCTCGATGTCTTGTTCAATCCTCTTTTTCTCGTCCGGATTCCATATACGAAGCATTTCCGGCTGCTGGCGGATAGACCACGGCCGGTTTTCCCCGCCGATCCGCGCCCACTTTACCTTGGAGAAATCAGGACCATCACCGATGTAAGCGACAAGGGACGCCCCATCTACAAAACGCCCTTTCGCCACCCGGTATAAAAGCCCCTTTTGGGCTGTTCGGCTGGACGTGTCGAGTTGAATTCCCACCTTATCTTCCCGAGCGATGAACGATGACAATGAACAAAGGGAAGAGATTGGCTTATTCTCAAGAAGCGCCTGCTTCCATTCCTCCATCGGGACGTAATAGTGCTGCGGACTTTTCGTTTTGTCACGCCGCGAAGAAGCCAGACGCCACATCGAAGCAGATGATGAAGGCTTTCGGTCTTTGACAAGCCGCAATGGATACGCTTTGAGCGATTTTTCCTCCTCTATGACTTGATAATCAAAGGGCAGGGGAAAGAACAAGACGTCTTCTTTCACCAGCGTGCAATAATGGAGACAGAACTGCCCCCGCTCAGTCGGGGTGCCCATCCATCTCCTCACCTGTTCATCACTGCCCCTCGCAAAGTCGTCAAACGTGCTGTACGCATAAATGTACGCCGCCCGCAACGCGCCGTAAATCGTATTCGGGCGCGGAGGGAATATCGACTCCATCACCGTCGCCTCCCCCGCTTGCGTCGCATGATGGTTTTTAAAGAAAAACGTGTCTACCGGTGTCAAGACTAATTTTGTCATTGCCCGTTCCCCTCGCTCCGTTTGAAAAAGGTCAATATCTTTAACAGATACAAAAAGTCATAGCCGCTGCGAACCGCTTCATGCAAAGACAAAAGAACTTGCGTGTGATGGGCGATCTCTTGGGCGCTCAGATGGCTTCCCTCTTTTACAGACCGCTTAAGCAAACGCCGAAGCTCTGTCGCGAGCATGTCGCCATTCTCCCATTTAGGGCAGTGCCGCTCATGCAGCAGCGGGGCAAACGCGGAAGCGAAATGAAAAATAAAGTTCGGCGACAGGGATGTTTTCAACAGATGAATCCATTGATCCAATAATTGTGAAACCTTCTCTCCCCCAATCATCCATGGGAGAACCGCTTCCGAAATCTCACCAGAGCGGGTGTGAAGCGCTAAAGCAAGGGCGTCCTTTTGCTGCCCCGTCTTGTCGTTGGAATACTGTTTCGCCTTTTTCTCCAACGCTCTGACAGCGTTAAGAACGAGATGGAGCGGCGACTTTTTGTGAGCGATGACCACGCCAAACGAGGCGGTCGCTCCATGACCTAATCCTTTCCATTCATCGCCAAACGCCAATCGGAGCTCCTCCGCCGCTTTCAGCACCGTCTCGGTCGGCAAGAAGGCGAGAACATCATCGCCTCCTGCATAAACAAGCTTGCCGTGGCATTGTTCTTCGACAATTTGAGGAACGACTTCTTTCGCAAATCGCGCCAACTTTTTACTCGTTTCGCTATACTCCTCTTTCCGCTCCCCGGAGAACCATTTCCCCATGTTGTCCCCATCCATCATGAGCACAGCGTAATAATCGCCCGCTCCGATCTCGAGGACAGACGGAAACGACAAAAACGAGGCGCCAAACAACTTGGAAAAATAATCGCGGGCGGCCCGTTTTCCTAAACAAATGCCGCATAAAAATTCATTGTCTTGAATCCGTCCCGCGCGGCGGTCATCTTCTTCGCCCCCAGCTCCTTGAAATTCCGCCGCCCGCCGCTTCCAAAGGTGGAGCGTTTTCCGCTTGATCTCACCGTAATGATCCGTTTCCTTCATCTCGGCAAGCCGCAACGCCTCCCTTTCCTTGCAGACGGAGCAAACAAGGCCGGATTGGGAAACAGGAATGTAATGCTTCTCATTTTTCAGCGCCCCCAACCGCCGTTCGGCGCGTTCACGCACGGTCCGGAACGAAGCGGACGGCTCATACGGTTCAGCGACCCAGTACACTTCTAAAAACGACTGCACTTGCTGTTCCACCATCATCTCCAGCCATTCATACTCTTCGGCAGTGAGATGTGGAAACACGCGTCGAATGGCTTGAAAGCAGAAGTCCAGAAACACTTGGCGAACATTGTCCTCCACTTCGCGCAGCCAGCCGCCAACCTTTTCTTCTGTTCCCTTCATCACCACCGTCACGCGGTTCGGGATCGAAGCAATGCGAAAATCCCGCGCAGATGGCGACCGCAACTCCTCCCTTGTGACGAGCGGGTATACGACTTCACAGTTGGCGTCCAATTGGTAAAACTGTTTGATCGCCTCTCGCACCAAGTGGGACAAAATATAACTTCCGCTCCAAAAATCTTCCGTTTTGCGGGCTGAAGCGATAAACGACTGCACAGGCCCGACCGTAAAAATGACGATATAGCGATTGGTCATATCCTCACCCCAACGATCTCTAAAAACCGGTTTCGATCTCGCTCATAGCGCGGCTCGCTGTAGCGCGAGCCGCCGCTTCTCACTTCCGTCACAATCGGGTGGTACCGATTCCCAATTTTTCTCACCGTGCACCATAACGGGGAAGAAAGCTTTCCTTCTTTCCCTCTCATATATCCTAGGCTGCCATAACGATTCGCTTCATGCGATGCCCTGCCAAACGCCTTCACCACTTCCGCCGCGCTCTCTTTTCCTTCTCCAACCCACACCGCGTACAATACCGGATGAGGTGTTGCGATGTCTTCACGTCGTGCCACAAGGCAGCCGCGCTCCGCAAAGGAAAACGCATCCGCCGCCCCGATGCGTTCTAGCGTCATACGCAAACTTTCACCGTATTCCTCAACGTGATCCCATTGATGCTCCGTCCATTGCA
Organism: Geobacillus sp.; assembly: GCF_017515625.1. Classification (NCBI taxonomy): domain Bacteria; kingdom Bacillati; phylum Bacillota; class Bacilli; order Caryophanales; family Anoxybacillaceae; genus Geobacillus; species Geobacillus sp. Next base: position 3,806 of record NZ_JAFWFM010000187.1, on the reverse strand, counting down.
CAGCTCCGAATCCGCGGCGCGACCGCTGCCCGAAGCTGGCGAGGTGAAGCATATATTGAAAGTGCCAATCATATTGCGCCAATCGCTCTTGATGACGCTTCCGCACCGAGAGCGTCACGGTCACCTCCCCGCCGGCAGGAAGCGCCGGAACAAACGTTGGAGACGTACGATGCGGCAAAATATTTTCTCTCATTGTCCCTTCCATCGCTCTTGCCAACGTTAGATGGACAGGCGATTGCTGCTTTGTTTTCCTCGTGCCGCCAAACCACTCTTCCTCCTTGGCAAGCAGCTTTTCGTGATTAGGTTCATCCTGCAGCGTCCGCCACCAGTACCTCCATACCCCTCGCAACGACGGAAGGCGAAACTCCGCCTTCTCCCTCGGATCAGCGCCGTGAATGGCGGCCGGCGTCAAGAGAACAAGCGGATATGACGACTGAGCAACAGCTGTTACCCCGCTTTCCTGATAGGCCATCACGCATTCTCCTTTGAGATTTGCATCGTTTTTGCGAGCGCTGACATGCGTTCAAAAAACGCACCAAGTTCTCGGAACGACTGCTCCGCATCGGGCCAAAACTTTTCCGCCTTTAGCGGTTGCGGCCGCGCCCCAGCATGATTGATGTCGTTGCGCCGCTCCTTAAGCGTGCTAAATCGTTTTAAGTCGCCCTTATAAGGAGACAAGAAATCGATTATTTGTTCAACCCGCTCTACGGAACGAACGCGCCATTCCTCTTTCGGAATATCTCGCAATAAAATTTCAATAGCCGAATGAACATCTCCCCGGGCCTTCTCATTCCGCAAATCAAGCCCCAACACCCGGCAAACGGCCGTCACCGCATTTTCCTCCAACATCGTCAGCGCCTGCTGAATCAATCCGTGGTCCAAACACCAACGCACAGCCTTCCAACTGTTCATGATCGGATCATCATCAAACATCGCATACTTTTTCTCCATCACATCCAACAATGGGACAAGCGGTTTAATCGCTTCCGCCGACGCTGAGCGAACGCGGCCGAGCTGTTCATGAAATTTCTGCACTTCTTCATCGATTTGCAAGCTTCGGCACGTGCGGATCACTTTTTCCGTCTGATCAAGCTGCTTCGTCAACTGATTTAATTCTTTCACTTCGTTTCGCATTGTCTGGCTCGAAGACGGATTGCGGAACACTTCGCTGTTTTCTTTCGCGGTCAGCGCCTGGATGATGGAGGCATCCCCCGTGCGCAAAAATTGATCGACCCCGTTCGTCCAATCGAGCAGCCTCGCCATGCTTGTCAAATTGACAATCGGCGCCAACCGCCGTTCTGGAGGCAACTGTTTGACATCGACTGGACGCCCAAGCATTTCAAACCAGCCGTAAACGATCGCGCCAATGTCCGCTTTTTTCACAAAGCGGGCGTAGTTCAACACGATGAGCGCGACAAACGGGATGGAACGGAAACTGTGGGTGATGTCAAAATAAATCGTATCCCCTTCCCGAATTTCATTCAGAATGCAGTCAAACAACCGCCAATTGGCCTGTTCATCCTGACGGCTTTCCATTTCCACGAGCTTCACATTCGCCTCAGGGGCGATGCGCTGAAAAGCGGTGGTCAAGCCCTCCAGCCGCTCCTCCCCTTTCAAGCGGTCTTGCCCATTCCGCTCCCGCGCCTCTTTCGTCGCAAACACCACCACATCCATCGGCCCATCCCCGCGAAACAACTCATACACCGCTGTCTGGATAAAACGCGTATAAGAAGACGATTTGCCCTCGTATGTGTAATAACAATATTCATAATCGCTCAATCCAAGAAACGACAACAATACCCTTCTCCCCACGCTTATCTCCCCACTCCCGCCAATTGTTTCGTGATATCGATAAACTCAGAATCCTCTTCATAAATCCCTTTTCCTCTTTCCGCTTCCCGCTCATATCGGTTATGGTCAAGCCATAAATAGTTGGCATACAAGCAATCTTCTTTTTCATCGTATCGGTAAGCAAGGCGAAACGCCGTCTGTCCGTTGCTCGCTCCTTTGTACAAGTGATATTTCACTTTTCGGACATCAATCGTTTTGAATGACTTTTCGTGGTACAAAACGCCCATGTCTCCCTCTTCATGCTTCAGCTTCTTTACCAGCTCCCGCATTTGTTGGTGCACAAACAGCAACTGGTGATGATTGTGTTGCAACATATTGGCGACTTGTTTGGATACAAGGTACGTGGTCGCAAACAAATGTTTATATTTTTCATGTTCAAACAAAAATTGTCCAAATGCACTTAAATACACAAGACCATCCTCTTGCTGGAACAAAAACGGATATTGAAGAATACATTGTTTTTCGCGGTAAGAAAGCGAATCCGCATCAACCATGTCCTTTTGGCATTTCCGCAACAGATCAAAGTGATCATGAACAAATTGCTCGTCAATATGTATGGGCACAGGAGGAATCTCATGCAACACTTGGCCGTCCTCATGCATATAAGCCGTCGGGTAGTGCAGAAACGCCCCGACGATGTAGCCCAACGATGTCATCACTTTATACCCGCCAATCGGCGCAAAACAAGTTGTTGACGGTTCCCCGTGGGAGAGAGCATCCGCCACCTTCCACATGTATTCCCCCAATGTCTCTTGCATCCGTCTTGGATGATTCACATCCACATCCACGTACATGACGCGAACATTTGCCGCAAAGTCTTCCTCAAGCAATCTCGTCAACACGGCTTCCACAATCCGTCCTCCCACCGTGTCTGTCGCAATGAGGACAACCGTCGGCCTCTCCGCCAATTTCCCTTGTCGACGAAGTTCATAAATCATCGAATACTCCGCCGACACACGGTTGGGATCCCGGGCGGCCTCATGAGCAAACTGCCTGGCATGACGAATCCATTCGTCAATTTTTCGTTGTTTTTCCTCATTGATGTTGGCCGCGCTCAACCAAGGACGAATCTCCCCCATGATTTCATCCCGATTCATCGAGAAAACGTTCCTGTTTCCTGTCAACAGCGACACACCACACGTTACAACAATATGCTGGTACAACCGCCCTTCCCCTCCATATTTCTTTCATCTTGGGAAAATATAGCTATGTTTATATCAATTATATCCTATTTTTCAAGTATAGAGGGAGATATTTTTCAACAATTCCAAACATTTTACCGCTGAAGAGACGGGTGAAAAACGAATTTTCCACCCAACTTCGCGAAGGCGAATGGAAAATAACAAGGCCCCTCGAAAGTAAAAGAGCGTCTCTTCCAGCTGGTTTTTCCGCTGCTCCCGTTACGCAAAACTTACAAAACTCTACAAGAGACTTGCAGAAGTTTTCGTTTGCTTCCTTGTTCATCGCGTCCGATTTCGCCGAAGCTACTCTCGTTTGGTTGACGCTCCGAAGGCTTCACTTCCCGTGTAACTCACGGTACCCGTCACTATGCAGGATATCCCGAAAGATTGATGCTTGCATTTAAATCTCTGTCCATTTCAAGTCCACAATCCTCACATCGAAATACCCGTTCTGACAGCTTGAATGATTGTTTTACATCCCCGCATGAACTGCACGTTTTCGATGATGGATGCCATCTGTCGGCTTCCACCCATTCGATCCCATGCCATTCACATTTGTGTTTGATTTTTTGTTTCAGCATGTACAAACGTTGTTGTTGAATGGCTTTGGATAGATGACGGTTTTTCATCATCCCTGAATCCGTGACAGCAGCTCATCAAAAGCACCGGAAAACGTAATCATATCAAGGGTTTAGCCCAGTTTCGGATGTTCACTTATTGAGTGAAAAGCAAAAAGTGTGATATTTGTTGATTTATCAAGCTTTCTCAGCAGTT
>NZ_JAFWFM010000186.1:0-10102 GCF_017515625.1 Geobacillus sp. | reverse complement strand
TATGAATAACGTCCTTGCTTGGCACGTTCTGTTTTTTCGCATATTCGTACACACGCATTTTTGACATACAGTCACCCCCATAAAGATCGGTCGAGCATCGTTTGCAATTGGCGCGCGAACCCTTCGTCGGTGACGGCGACGACGACGCGGGCGTCTTTGCCGATCGCGCCGCCCAGCACATACCGGTCCGGCACTTTGCAAAGCGGGACGCCATAAAACGCACATTTATCCGTCACTTTTTTTTCCGTGTTGGCCGACGCATCTTCCGAAAGCAACACGAGCCGCGCCCTGCCCCGTTGCACTTCCTTGACGACAAGTCCCTCTCCGGAAACGACTTTTCCGGCCCGCTGCGCCAACCCTAACAGCGATGCCCAGCGGTTCTGTTTCATTGTCCTGCCTGTTTCTCCTTTTTCGCCAAAGCAAGCAGCTCGTCATAGAGCGAGTCGGCGATGTCGGCTTTTAAATGGCGGGCCAAAATGTTTTTCTTTTTCGCCTGTAAAATGCAATCCGGGTCAAGGGTAATATACGCGCCCCGCCCCGCTTTTTTGCCGGTCGGGTCGATCGACACCTCTCCTTCTTTGGAGCGGACGATGCGCACCATTTCCCGCTTTGGCTTCATCTCTCCAGTGACGACGCATTTGCGCAACGGAATTTTCTTTTGCGCTGCCATTTCTATTCCCCCTCACTCGATTTCCGCCGATGCATCGAATGATTGGACGTTCTCATCACTATTTTCATTATCGGCCGCCGCGCCGTTGAAATCAAGCGAAGTGGATGGCGCATACGGATCAATGCCCATGTCCCGCGCCTCGGACTCGCTTTTAATATCGATTTTCCAGCCGGTCAATTTTGCCGCCAGCCGCGCGTTTTGCCCGCGTTTGCCGATAGCGAGCGACAGCTGGTAGTCCGGAACGATGACGGTCGTCGCCCTTTGCTCTTCATTGACGATGACGCGCAGCACTTTCGCTGGGCTTAACGCATTGGCGACAAACTCCACCGGGTCGGCCGACCAGCGGACGATATCAATTTTTTCCCCGTTCAGCTCGTCGACGATCGCCTGGACGCGCTGCCCTTTTGGCCCGACGCAGGCGCCAACCGGATCGACTTCCGGATTGTCGGAATGGACGGAAATTTTGGAACGATCGCCGGCTTCGCGGGCGATCGACTTGATTTCAACCGTCCCGTCGTAAATTTCCGGCACCTCAAGCTCAAACAGCCGCTTCAGCAAGCCCGGATGAGTGCGGGAGACGAAAATTTGCGGCCCTTTTGTCGTCTTTTCCACTTTCGTAATGTACACTTTCAGCCGATCGTGCGGTTTGTACGTTTCATTCGGCATTTGTTCGTTCGCCGGCAAAAGCGCCTCCGCCTTGCCGAGGCTGACATAGACAAAACGCGGGTCAATGCGCTGGACGATGCCGGTCATAATGTCCTCTTCGCGGTCGACAAATTCGGCGTAGATGATGCTCCGCTCCGCTTCACGCACGCGCTGGGTCACGACTTGTTTCGCTGTTTGCGCAGCGATGCGCCCGAAATCGCGCGGCGTCACTTCCAATTCGACGACATCGCCGATTTGATAGTTCGGATTGATCCGCTGCGCCTCCTCAAGCGAAATTTCAAGACGCGGATCGGTCACCTCTTCGACGACGTCTTTGCGGGCGAGCACGCGGATCGTCCCTGTTTCCATATTTAAATCGACGCGCACGTTTTGCGCTTGGCCGAAATTGCGCTTGTACGCGGAAACGAGCGCCGCTTCAATGGCTTCCATAATCACTTCTTTGCTGATGCCTTTTTCCCGCATCAGATCGGCTAACGCCTCAAGCAACTGCGTGTTCATGAAACGAAAATCCCCCTTTTATCATTAAGAGAAAATGACGGCTAATCTAGCGCTCGCCACTTTTTCATACGGAATGGCGACCGTTTTTTGCCGCCCGCGGTCTTTGACCGACAGCGTCACGGTCGTCCCGTCAAAAGCGGTCAATTCCCCTTCAAACTGCTTTTCTCCTGTAATCGGCTCGTATGTTTTGATATATACATTTTTCCCAATTGCTCTTACAAAATCTTTTTCATTTTTTAACGGCCGCTCCGCTCCCGGCGATGACACTTCTAAAAAATAGTTGTGCGGAATCGGGTCGACCTCGTCGAGCTTTTCGCTTAGCCTTTCACTGACGACGCCGCACTGTTCAATGTCCACGCCGGTGTCTGAATCAATAAAGACGCGCAAAAACCAGTTTTTTCCTTCTTTCACATACTCGATGTCCACCAGCTCGAGCCCCATTTCGTCCAAAATCGGCGCGACAAGCTGTTCAACCGTTTCTGTCACTTTTTTGCTCATCGTGTTCCTCCTTACTGGGCAAGGCTGCATGCTGCATAATGAGAAAATCCCCTGCACAAGGCGGGAATGAACGAAAGACGGAAAGACCGATGCTCATTCAAGACGAAAGAGTGGGTTTCCCCACTCTTTGTTTGCCATTATCTTTGCCAATTCCACTAAAACTATAACACATTGGGAAATATATTGCAACGAAAAACCGTCCGTCAGAACAAGGACAGCTGGTTATGATCCGGAAGCGAGTCGAGGCAGCCGCGGCTTTCGAGATACTCAAGCAGCGTTTTCGACACTTTGCCGCGCTGCTGCAAATCTTCTTTTGACAAAAACTCCCCTTCTTCGCGGGCGCGCACAATGTTTTGCGCCACGTTCGTCCCGAGCCCCGGGATGGCGTTAAACGGCGGAATAAGCGAGTTGCCGTCAATGACAAATTCGGTCGCCTGCGAGCGGTACAAGTCGATATTTTTAAAGGAAAAGCCGCGCTCGCACATTTCCAGCGCCACTTCCAGCACCGTGAGCAAGCTTTTCTCTTTCGCCGTCGCCTGAATGCCTTTGGCGTTGATTTCCTCAATCCGCTTGCGAATGGCGGCTGATCCTTTGATCATGGCATCAAGGTCAAAGTCCTCCGCCCGCACCGTAAAGTACGACGCGTAATACAAAAGCGGATGGTGCACCTTAAAGTAGGCGATGCGCACCGCCATCAACACGTAGGCCGCCGCGTGCGCTTTCGGGAACATGTATTTGATTTTTTTGCACGAGTCGATGTACCATTCCGGCACGTTATGCTTGCGCATCTCCGCCTCAAATTCCGGCGTCAATCCTTTCCCTTTGCGCACCGATTCCATAATTTTAAACGCCAGCGACGGCTCAAGCCCGCGGTAAATGAGATAGACCATAATGTCGTCGCGGCAGCCGATCACCTCAGAAAGCGTGCACGTGCCATTTTGAATGAGTTCTTGCGCGTTGCCAAGCCATACATCGGTGCCGTGCGACAAACCGGAAATTTGCACGAGCTCGGAAAATGTTTTCGGCTTCGTTTCTTCGAGCATTTGCCGGACAAAGCGCGTGCCGAATTCCGGGATGCCGATCGTGCCGACGTTGCACATAATTTGCTCCGGCGTAACGCCAAGCGGCTCGGTGCTGCTGAAAATGCCCATCACGTCCGGGTCGTCGGTCGGGATCGTTTTCGGATCGATGCCGCTTAAATCTTGCAGCATGCGGATGACCGTCGGATCGTCGTGCCCAAGAATATCGAGCTTCAATAAATTGTCATGAATCGAGTGGAAGTCAAAATGGGTCGTCCGCCATTCCGATGACGTATCATCGGCTGGATATTGGATCGGCGTAAAGTCGTAAATTTCCATATAATCGGGAACGACGATAATGCCTCCAGGGTGCTGCCCAGTCGTCCGCTTCACTCCGGTGCAGCCGGCCGCCAGACGGTCGATTTCCGCGCCGCGCAGCTCTAAGTTATGGTCGCTCGCATAGCCTTTCACAAACCCGTACGCCGTTTTGTCGGCGACCGTGCCGATCGTTCCGGCGCGGTAGACGTTGTCTTCGCCAAACAGCACTTTCGTATAGTTGTGGGCGCGCGGCTGGTACTCGCCGGAGAAGTTCAAATCGATATCCGGCACTTTGTCGCCTTTAAAGCCAAGGAACGTCTCAAACGGGATGTCATGCCCGTCTTTTTTGTATTTCGTCCCGCATTGCGGGCAGTTTTGATCCGGCAAGTCAAAGCCCGACCCGACCGAACCGTCATTAAAAAACTCGGAATGTTTGCAGTTCGGGCAGACGTAATGCGGCGGCAGCGGGTTCACCTCGGTAATTTCCGTCATCGTCGCGACAAACGATGAGCCGACCGAGCCGCGCGACCCGACAAGGTAGCCGTCATCGAGCGACTTTTTGACGAGCTTATGCGAAATTAAGTAAATGACGGCAAATCCGTGGCCGATAATGCTCTTCAGCTCTTTTTCAAGCCGCTCCTCAACAAGTTTCGGCAGCGGGTCTCCGTAAATTTCTTTCGCCCGCCGGTAGCTCATTTCCTTGATTTCCTCGTCCGCCCCTTCGATGCGCGGCGTGTACAGCTCATCCTTGATCGGCTTCACTTCACCGATTAACGAAGCGATTTTTTGTGTGTTGTCGACGACGATTTCTTTCGCTTTTTCCGGCCCTAAAAACGAGAAGCAATCCAGCATTTCGTTCGTTGTGCGGAAATACACATCCGGCAGCTCATGCCGGTTGAGCGGGTTCGCCCCGCCTTGCGAATGGATTAAAATTTTCCGGTAAATTTTGTCCTCCGGATTTAAATAATGGACGTTGCCGGTGGCGACGACCGGAATGTTGAGCTTTTCGCCAAGGGCGACGATGCTGCGGATGATGTTTTGGATCATCTCTTCATCTTTGACGTAATCCATTTCAATGAGCGGCTTGTACACCTCGGGCGGATGCACCTCAAGAAAATCGTAAAAGCGGGCGATGTCTTCGACTTCCTCCGGCGCCTTTTGGATCAAGTTGTCAAACAGCTCGCCTTTGTCGCAGCCCGAGCCAACGAGCAGCCCTTCACGATGCTTGACCAGCACGGAGCGCGGGATGCGCGGCACGCGGTGAAAATAATCGATGTGCGACAGCGAGACGAGCTTGAACAAGTTTTTCAGCCCGATGTCGTTTTGCGCCAACAGCGTCGCATGGAACGGGCGCGCCAGGCGGTACGACGCATCGCTGTGCGTGCGGCTGTTTAATTCGTCATGAAACAGTATGCTGCGCTCTTCCGCTTCCTTCAATAGCCGCATAAGCAAATGCCCGGTTGCCTCCGCGTCGTAGATGGCGCGGTGGTGCTGGGTCAGTTCAATGTCGAACTTTTTGCAAAGCGTGTTCAGCCGGTGGTTTTTCAAATCCGGATACAAAAAGCGGGCGAGTTCAAGCGTGTCAATGACCGGATTGGTGAGCTTGCCGCGTCCCATGCGGGCGAGGCCTGCGTTTAAAAACCCGATGTCAAAGCTGGCGTTATGGGCCACAAGCGTCGCATCGCCAATCCAGTCAACAAAACGGGCCAGCACCTCATCCGGCTGCGGAGCGTCTTTCACCATTTCGTCCGTGATTCCGGTCAATTCCATCGTCGTCACGGACAGCGGATGTCCCGGATTGGCAAAGGACATAAACCGGTCGATGATCTCGCCGTCTTTGATTTTGACGGCCGCCAGCTCAATGATCGTATTGTACACAGCCGACAGCCCGGTCGTTTCAACGTCAAAGACGACGTATGTCTCCTCCGAAAGACGGCGGTGCGTTTCATTGTAGGCGATCGGCACGCCATCGTCGACGATGTACGCCTCAAGGCCGTAAATGACCTTCATGCCGTGTTTTTTCGCCGCGCTGTAGGCCTCCGGAAACGACTGAACAACGGCATGGTCGGTGACGGCGATCGCCGGATGACCCCATTTTTTCGCTTGTTCGATGAGTTTTGTCACCGAGGTAACCGCGTCCATTTGGCTCATCGGGGTATGCAAATGGAGCTCGACCCTCTTTTCCCCTTCGGGCGCTGTATCTTGCCGTTCGTTTGCAGCGATTTCGTTCAAATCGTTGGCGATGATGACCAAATCGCGGACGAATGTGTCGTTTTGCACGCTGCCGCGCACTTTCACCCACATGCCTTTTTTGACGCCGCTCATGAGCTCGGCGTCCTCTTTGTCGCGCGAGAACATTTTGACTAAAATCGAGTTCGTGTAATCGGTGATTTTCATGGTCAACAGCGTGCGGCCGCTTTTGAGCTCGCTCACCTCAGCGTCAAACACATACCCTTGCACCACAACGCGCCGTTCTTCCTCAACGATCGTCTCAAGCGGACGCACTGGCTCCTCGTCGCGGATCGGGTAGCCGATGACGAGCGGGCCGGATGGAGAAGCCGCTGCTGCCTTTTCCTCTTCTTTTGCCATATCGGTCAGCACCGCCAACGCCCGCTCTTCATCTTCTTGCTGCTTTTGCGCCAAAAACTGCTCCATTTCCTGCTCAGCCGGTTGCACGTCGACTTCCAGCTGAAACGGCGGAAAACCGAACGACGCGTAAATCGCGGCGATTTTTTGCGCAAACCGCCGTTTGACAGCCAGCGCCTCCGCCTCGTGGCGGGCGGTGACAACGAGCTTGTTCCCTTTCACCGCCGGCGTCTGCCGGCTCAGCAAATCGACAAGCGGCGAGACGCCTTCTTGCAGCTCGGCGAGGCAAAGCGGCCAGTACGCCCGCACATCGTCTTCCGTTACGCGCGGCGATTCGACATCAATCGTATACCGGATGGCAGCGATATGGCGGAAAGCAGCCGCCAAGCGGTCCGTAAACGATTTGTACACCTCGGCCGGCAGCACGTTGGCGAACTGAAAATAGAAATGCCAGCTTTTTTCTTCTTTATCAATCACGACTTTGCGAATGAACGCATCACGGAAATACGGCATCCATTCATCCGACGTCATCTTCAGTTGCTCAAGCAAAACGAAAAACCGCTCTTTTTGTTCTTTCGTGGCCATGATTTCCCCTCTCAACGAAATCGTTTCTCTTTCTAATCATACCATACAAACGCCAAAAAGCGCCGACGGAAAAGAAACTCGTTCTTTTTCGCCGGCGCCGTTCGTTCACCCTTGCAAGAGGCGGCGCACCGTATCGGTCAATTCGCCCACCGGCACGTCAAACGTCTCGCCTGTTTTTCGCACTTTCACTTCGACGATGCCTTCGCCCGCCCGCTTGCCGACGGTGACGCGAACCGGAATGCCGATCAAATCGCTGTCGGCAAACTTGACTCCGGCCCGCTCCGGGCGGTCATCATATAACACTTCAAATCCTGCCTGTCCCAATTTTTCGTACCATTCCTCCGCCAGCGCTCGCTGCTCGTCGCTTTTCGCGTTCGCTGTCAGCAAATGGATATGAAACGGCGCCACCGAAGCCGGCCAGACGAGCCCGTTTTCATCGGCAAACTGCTCGGCAATCGCCGCCACCAGCCTGGAGACGCCGATGCCGTAGCAGCCCATGATCATCGTCTTCGTTTGGCCGTTTTCATCCAAGTACACGGCGTTCATTGCCTCACTGTATTTCGTGCCAAGCTTGAACACGTGCCCGACTTCAATGCCGCGAGCGAAGCGGATCGTCCCTTTGCCGTCCGGAGACGGGTCGCCCTCTTGGACAAAGCGCAAGTCGGCGTATTGACTGACGGCAAAATCGCGGTCCGGGTTGACGCCGATGTAATGGTAGCCTTCCTCATTCGCGCCGCAAACACCGTTGACGATGGCAGCAACAGCATGGTCCGCGATCACCATGACCGCTTCGCTGACACCGATCGGACCGAGCGAGCCGACCGGCGCCCCCATCACCCGTTCTGTTTCTTCCGGCGTCGCCAGCTCCACGACGGTGGCGTCGAGCACATTTTTCACTTTCACCTCGTTCGCCTCGTGGTCGCCGCGGACAAGAACAAGCACGTACCGGCCATCGACATTGAACAAAAGCGACTTGATGCAGCGCTCCGGCGAAACTTGTAAGTAGGAAGCGACTTCATCAATCGTTTTTTGCCCCGGCGTCGCCACTTTTTTCAATTCAGCCGGCGGCTCGCTACTTTTCTCGTACGTGGTCACAACCGGCGCCATTTCAATGTTGGCGGCATAGTCGGACGCGTCGGAATAGGCGATCGTATCTTCGCCAATGTCCGAGAGCACCATGAACTCGTGCGTATCTTTGCCGCCGATCGCCCCCGAATCCGCGATGACGGCGCGGAAGTTTAAGCCGCAGCGGCGGAAAATGTTTGAATAGGCGTTATACATGTCGTTGTACGTTTCATCCAAACTTTCTTTTGACGTATGGAACGAATAGGCGTCTTTCATCATGAATTCACGGCCGCGCAGCAGTCCGAAGCGCGGGCGCTTTTCATCGCGGAATTTCGTTTGGATTTGGTACAACACAAGCGGCAGCCGCTTGTACGTTTTCACTTCATCGCGGACGATCGCCGTGATCATTTCCTCATGCGTCGGCCCAAGGGCGAAATCGCGCTCGTGCCGGTCTTTTAAGCGCATCAACTCCGGTCCGTACGAATACCAACGGCCGGACTGCTGCCAAAGCTCGGCCGGCTGCAGCGCCGGCATCAGCAGTTCCATGCCGCCGATGCGGTTCATCTCCTCACGGATGATCGCTTCAATCTTTTGCAGCACGCGTTGCCCGAGCGGCAAAAACGTGTAGACTCCGCTCGCGCTCTGGCGGATGAAGCCGGCCCGCAGCAGCAGCTGATGGCTTTTCACTTCCGCGTCCGCCGGCACTTCGCGCAATGTCGGAATAAACGCTTGACTTTGTCTCATTCACAGCCACCTCATTCTCTCTCTTTATAGGAAAAATTTTTGAATGTCGTTCCATGTGACGACAAGCATCAGCAACATAAGCAAGGCGAAACCGATAAAATGGACCATTCCTTCTTTTTGCCGGTCGACCGGCTTGCCGCGCACGGCTTCAATGGCGAAAAAGAGGAGCCGCCCGCCGTCTAGCGCCGGCAATGGCAACAAGTTGACAATCCCGAGGTTGATGCTTAAAATCGCTCCCCATTTCATCAAGTAGTAGATCCCGGACTCCGCCACCTTGCCAGTCGATACAGCGATGCCGACCGGGCCTGACAGCATGTCAAGCTGAAACTGGCCGGTGATCAATTGAACGAGCCCTGTTGCAATTTCCCTCGTCCAGTAATACGTCTCGACCAGCCCTTGCTTTACGGAGCCGAACACCGATTTTTCCATCGGCTGATAGACGCCGATTAAGCCGATCGTCTCCCCTTGAATCGTTTTCGCTTCCGGGGTGACGGTCACGCTCATGTCTTTCCCGTTCCGCTCAATTTGAAACTCCAGCGGCTCCTCTGGATGAGCGCGAATCGTGTTGACGATTTCCGTCCACGTTTCCATCCGTTCGCCGTTGATGGCGATGACCTCATCCCCTTGCTTCAACCCCGCCGCGCGCGCCGCTCCATCCGGCGTCAGCTCGCCGATGACCGGCTTATCGACCGGGTAGCCTTGCAAAAGGCCGATGATGATAAAGACGAGGACGGCCAATAGAAAGTTGGCGAGCGGGCCGGCCAAAATCGTCATCGTCCGCTGCCCGAGCGTTTTTGCCGCAAATTGGCGGTGGTACGGGGCGATTTGAATTTCTTGGCGGTCGACGACAAAAAACGCCGGTTCTTTCACCGCAAACCGCTCCAGCCGCTCGCCGTCGGCATAGCCGGTGACATACATGCCATGCTCCAAATCAGCGTCTTCCACCTCAACGACCCGAATGTTCGGATAATCGTCCTTATGGTTGAGGACGATTTTTTCCACCCGTCCTTCACTGTCAAGCAAAAGACCGACGACTTGCCCGCGCTTCAGCTCGATCGTTTCCGGGTCTTCGCCGGCCATGCGGACGAAACCGCCAAGCGGCAAAAGCCGGATCGTATACACCGTTTCGCTTTTCTTAAACGAAAACACTTTCGGTCCGAACCCGATGGCAAACTCGCGGCACAAAATGCCGGCCCGTTTGGCCAGCAGCAAATGCCCGAGCTCGTGAAAAAAGACGAGAGCGCCGAAGACAACAATAAACGAAATAATCGATTCCAACGTTTCAACCACCTTTATGCTAATAGTGAGCGGACATAAGCGCGCACATCCGCGTCAATTTCGCGAATCTCATTCCCGTCCAACACCAGCTTTTCATGATCTGGCCCAAAATTGAAATCGGCCAAATCTAAAAAACGGCGCTCCCCATCCGACAATGGTACCGCAAATACCGCCC
>NZ_JAFWFM010000185.1:0-7087 GCF_017515625.1 Geobacillus sp. | reverse complement strand
TTTTTTGTCCCCGTCGCCCTTGACGACTCTTCCGCACCTTTGGCGGGTGTTGGTCAAGGGCGAATCCGGCCCTCCGCATGCCCCACGATGCTCAATGGGATGATCTGTGTGGAGTTTTCATAGAACTTTTGACGCTACCTTCATCCATCTGCGGACGAAAACTTTTCCATTGGCTGCATGCTCCGTCCCATTCGTTGATATACATAGTAAAAGAGAAAGAAAGGGCGGGGAAACGATGGACGAAAAAGCAGCGTTTTTGCCGGCGTTGATCCAAAGCTATTTTATCGCGGTCGGCGTGTTGCTTGGCGGCGCCATCATCGGCGCTCTCGGCGCATTTTTGAGCGGCGGCCAGCCGCTGACGGCCATGTACCGGTTTGCCGGCGACTTGCGCATTTGGGCGGTCGTCGCCGCCATCGGCGGAACGTTTGATACGTTTTACGTCGTCGAGCGAGGGCTGTTTCTCGGGGAAACAAAAGACATTGTGCGGCAGTTTTTGCTCATTTTGTCCGCCATGGGCGGCGCGCAAACAGGAGTGGCGATCATTACGTGGCTGACACAGGAGCACATTTCGCCATGAGAATTCCTCCGTATTACCAATATCCGTCATGGCAGCGTTTTTTCGCCGGCGTAGCGATTGGGGCGCTCATCAGCTGGTTTGTCTTTTTGTACATTTTCGGCGTCCTGCAGGAAAAGCAGGTGCGGCACGTCAATGAGCTGAACGAGCAGATCGCCGACTTGCAAAATGAAATTCGCATTTGGCAAGAAGACTATATCCATTACAACAAAGAAATGAAAAAAAAGCTGACCGTGCAGGACGTGTCCGTCCATCTTGTCAACGCCAAGCAATACAAGCTTGATTCGTACACAGCGTTCCGCATCGAAGACAGTGTGAAAGAAGATTTGTCCCATTTAATCACCAAAGATATTGAAACGGTGTACAACAGCCGCGAGCTGATCAAGCGGGCAATTGAAAACAAAACGTATACGATCCACGAAAAAGCGTACCGGCTGGAAATTCATACGCTCACCATTTTCACCTTTTTGGCTGTGGAAGTGAAATTGAAGCCGCTCCCTTAACACGCCATGCAGCCGACAAACGAGAAAAGCCAAAACAAACCGACACCCCGACGCCGACAAGAGCGCCGGACACTGCATCAGGCGGCAAAAGAGGGGGCGGCGCCGCATGACGCCCTTCTCGCCCCCTTCTGTTACCGTTCCGCCCGGCAAACGGCTCTCACCTCTTCAACAATGCGGTCGGCTTCTTCCCATGAAGCGATCGACGCGCCGGCCGCCAGCGGATGGCCGCCGCCGCCATGCCGCTTGGCGACGACATTGATGACCGGCCCTTTCGAACGAAAACGCACGCGAATCTCCTTCTCCTCCTCAACGAAAAACACCCAGGCGATGATGCCATCAATGTTGCCGAGCAGCCCAACAAGCTGCGACGCTTCAAGCGGGGTGACGCCGTATTCTTCAAGCAGCGCCCGCGGCATTTTCACCGCCGCCACTCCTTCATCGATCGTGAAATTCGACAGCACATAACCGCTCAAACGGGCGAGCGGCAGGCTCGTCCGGTACAGCCCGTCATACAATTCCGTCAGCGAAAAGCCGTACGAAATGAGCTCTCCGGCATAGCGAAACGTTTTTTCGCTCGTGCGCGGAAACAAAAAACGGCCCGTGTCGCCGACAATGCCGGCGTAAATCAGGCGCGCCGCCTCGGCGGTCATCGTCAGCCCATCGTCTTTGCCGGCCAAATACAGTTCGTAAATCATTTCGCTCGTCGAGCTGGCGTCGGTGTCAACCCACATGATGTCGCCGTACGGCGTATCGTTCGGATGGTGGTCGATTTTGATCAGCTTCCGCCCGAGCCGGTAGCGGCTGTCACAAATCCGCTCTTCGTTCGCCGTGTCACAGACAATCACGAGCGCCTGTTCATAGGCGCCATCGTCAATGACATCCATTTGACGTAAAAATGACAACGATGGATCATCCGTCCCCACCGCATACACTTGTTTTTCCGGAAACGACGCCCGAAGCAGCGCCGCCAGCCCGCCTTGCGACCCGTACGCGTCCGGGTCCGGGCGCACGTGGCGATGGATGATGATCGTATCAAATTGGCGAATCGTTTCAAGAATGTCCCGGCAAACGTCTTTCATCACTTCGTCCCCTTTTTATGGCTTGTCATTTTCAACCGCTGGCATTTTTCCGCGCTTCTATGTACAATGGAAAAAGAAACGGACTACGGAGGGAGCCAGCATGCCCGTATTGGTTATTTTCATTATATTTTCCTTTTCGTTTTACGTCTATTATAAAATTCGCTACGTTCGCTCGCAGCGCCCGATGGAGCGCCGCTTCCTCTCGGCGAAATCGAGCATGGCGCTCGGGCTGTTTGTCGCCTTGTTCGGAGTCAACCAATTGTTTTTGTATCAGACAACTGTCACCTATATCATCTCCTCCATCTTTATCGCCCTAGGCGCCGGCAGCGTCTGGGCCGGCTGCCGCGCCTACCGCTGCTATCTGCCGCAGGCGATCGAAGAGGCGGAAAAAGCGGCGAAACAAAGCTGACCATAACCGTTCACAGCGAAAGGGAAAGGATGTCCAGCAACAAAGGGCGGACATCCTTTTTTCGTTGTCGATTACCGGTCGATCAGCTGGCACATCATCATCGCCTTCCCGACGATGGCGCCTTCATTGTACACCTCGACGTCCACTTTTCCGAACTTGCGCCCGAGCTCTAAAAGCTTCGCCTGCACGTCGACTGTAGTGTCGATTTGCACCGGCTTGATGAAATAAATCGTAATGCTTTCCATCACCAAATCGCCGCGTTTGTACGCCCGCAGCATCCGCGCCGCCGCTTCGGTGACGATCGTCGTAAACACGCCGTACGAGAGTGTCCCTAAATAGTTCGTCATTTGCGGCGTGATCGTGCAGCGAAACAGCGTTTCTTTGTCGCCTGACTCGCGGAACTGGGCGGTGACGAGGTCATCGATCGTCTCGCCGACTTGCAGCTGGCGCTGCGCCATTTGCAGCGCTTTTAACACGTCTTGGCGGCTGATGATCCCTTGCAGCCGGTTATGGTCATCAACGACCGGAAGCAGTTCAATTCCTTCCCATACCATGATGTGCGAGGCAAATGCGACCGATGTTTTTCCGTTCACCGTATTCGGCTGCTTCGTCATCACCTTTTCGACCGGCAGCTGCCGGTCGACATCCAGCACGTCTTTTGCCGTCACAATACCTTGCACTTTCAACTGGTCGTCGACGACCGGAAACCGGGTATGGCGCGTCTCGCGATTTAGCGCATACCAGCGCTCGACGGGATCGTCTGTATATAAATAGACTGTTTTCTCGACAGGGGTGACAATGTCCTCAACGAGCACAATCTCCTTTTTGATCAGCTGGTCATAAATCGCCCGGTTGATCATCGTCGCAACCGTAAACGTGTCATAGCTCGTCGAAATGATCGGCAGCTGCCGCTCATCGGCGAGCTTTTTCACGTGGTCGGCCGTGTCAAACCCGCCGGTGATGAGCACGGCCGCCCCGGCTTCAAGCGCCAGTTCGTGCGCCTTCGTCCGGTTGCCGACGATAAGCAAATCCCCTGCACCCGTATAGCGCATCATTGCCTCCAGCTGCATCGCCCCAATGACGAAGCGGTTGAGCGTCTTGTGCAGCCCTTCCCGCCCACCGAGCACTCGTCCGTCGACAATGTTGACGACTTCAGCGTACGTGAGCTTCTCAATGTTTTCCTTCCGCTTTTTCTCGATCCGAATCGTGCCGACGCGCTCGATCGTGCTTACGTATCCTTTGTTCTCCGCATCTTTGATCGCTCGGTACGCCGTTCCTTCGCTCACGCCCATTTCCTTGGCGATCTGCCGGACGGAAATTTTCTCGCCGATCGGCAGCCGGTGGATGTATTCTAAAATTTGTTCATGTTTGGTCGCCAACGGTCTTCACCCTTTACGCATTGTTACTTTCATTATACAGGGCTCAGCAGCGGGGATTCAACGATCGCGCCGGCCATCAGAAAGCGCCCTTCCCAAAGTGGGAAGGGCGCCGCTGTTACAGCTCGATGCTTTCGCCTGACTTCAGAGCACGGCCGACACCCGACGGTAGAAGCGAGACGAACCGTTCGGGGTCTTGGACAATCGGCGGGAACGTGTTGTAATGGATCGGCACGACGAGTTTCGCTCCGAGCCACTCGGCGGCAACGGCCGCGTCTTCCGGCCCCATCGTGAAGCTGTCCCCAATCGGCAAAAAGGCGACATCGATGTTATGGCGCTCGCCGATCAGCTTCATGTCGGAAAACTGCCCGGTGTCGCCGGCATGGTAGATCGTTTTCCCTTCGGCCGTGAACAAAATGCCGGTCGGCATGCCTAAATAAATGATTTGCTTGTCCTCGGTCACAAACCCGGAGCTGTGGAACGCCTGCGTCAACTTGACCGTGCCAAAGTCAAATTCGCGCGCCCCGCCGATGTTCATGCCAAACGTCTCGACGCCTTGCCAGCTTAAATACGTCGCCAGCTCAAATGTGGCCACGACAAGGGCGTTGTTCCGCTTGGCGATTTCCACCGTATCGCCGACATGATCCCCGTGCCCGTGCGTGAGCAAAATGACATCCGCTTTCACATCCGCCGCGTTCAAATCGGTCGTCGCATTGCCAGTGATGAACGGGTCGATCAAAATCGTTTTTCCGTTCGTCTCAATGCGGACAACCGAATGGCCATGGTAGCTGATTTTCATCGTCACATCTCCTTTCCACTACACATGATTCGCCGCCGCCCATCCATTCCCTTCTTTTCCTGCCTGTCCATTTACAAACGGCCCGTTTCTTGGTACGCTCAAAATGGACAACAGTGAAAAAAGGAAGGAATGGGACGATGAACAAACGGCTGCAAGCATTTTCCTCTTGGCTTCAACAACATAGTTCATTCGCCTTCGTCACGTCAAGTGCGAACGTGTTTTATTTGAGCGGATTTCGGTGCGACCCGCACGAACGGTTGCTGGCGCTTTTGGTCTTTCCTGACAGCGAGCCCGCGCTCGTCTGCCCGCAAATGGAAGTCCCGCGCGCCCGCCGGAGCGGCTTTGGGCATACGGTGATCGGCTACGACGACAGCGCCGACCCGTGGGAAGAGATCGAGCGCCATCTCAAAGCGCGCGGTGTCAAGGCCGTCTCGATTGCCGTCGAAAAAAACGATTTGTCGTTCGCCCGTTTCGAGCGGCTCTCGGCGCTGTTTCCGAACGCCCAATGGCTCGATGCCGAAGAAAAGCTGCGCCAGCTTCGCCTGATCAAAGATGAGCAGGAAATGAAAGCGCTGCGCCAGGCGGCAGAGCTGGCTGACAAAGCGGTCGAAATCGGCGTCTCGGCCATTCGCCCGGGCGTGACGGAGCTTGAACTTGTCGCCGTCATTGAATATGAGCTGAAAAAACTCGGCGTTGAAGGGATGTCGTTTCCCACAACCGTGCTTGCAGGCGCCAAATCAGCCGATCCGCACGGCGTGCCGGGAACGGCGGCGGTCGCACCGGGCGATTTCGTGCTGTTCGATTTGGGCGTCATCGTCGATGGGTATTGCTCCGACATTACCCGCACCGTCGTCTGTCAGACGGCAAGCGACGAACAGCGGCTCATATACGATACCGTTCGGCGCGCCCAGCAGGCGGCGATCGACGCCTGTCGCCCGCAAACCGCGATGAAGGAGATCGACCGCTCCGCTCGAAACGTCATCGAACAAGCCGGCTACGGCCCGTACTTCACCCACCGCGTCGGGCACGGCTTAGGAATCGAAATCCACGAATACCCATCGCTTCATGGCGCCAACCCCGACCCGCTCGCTCCCGGCATGGTGTTTACGATCGAACCGGGCATTTACGTCCCATCCATCGGCGGCGTGCGCATTGAAGACGATGTCGCGGTCACGAACAACGGCGTTGAGGTGTTGACGTCGTTTTCGAAGGAATTGATCATTGTATAACGAGAAAAACCATTGGCAAAAGCTTCTGCGAATAAGTGCACGAACAAAGCTGTCCACCGGCTCGATCCCCAAGCCGATTCGGACAGCTTTGTTTTCTCATCGCCATCAAGGCGGCTCCATCTTCATGATTTCATCCGTTCAACAACGAATGAACATCTGTATACGGCATGTTGTGCGCCGCCGCGACCGCTTCGTACACGATGTGCCCGTCGAGCGTGTTGATCCCTTTTAACAGCGCCGGGTTATCCAAGCACGCGGCGCGGTATCCTTTGTTGGCGATTTGCAAGGCGTATGGGATCGTGACGTTCGTAAGCGCGAATGTCGACGTGCGCGGCACCGCGCCCGGCATGTTGGCGACGGCGTAATGGACGACGCCGTGCTTGACGTATGTCGGATCGTCGTGCGTCGTGACGCGGTCGGTCGTTTCGAAAATGCCGCCTTGGTCAATGGCGATGTCGACCAACACCGATCCCGGCGTCATCGAGCGCACCATCTCTTCCGTCCCAGCTTCGGCGCTTTCGCCCCCGGGATCAAGACGGCGCCGACGACCAAATCCGATTCGCGCACGCACTCGGCGATATGGTACGAGTTGGACATGAGCGTCGTCACGTGGTCGCCGAACAAATCATCGAGCTCGCGCAGCCGCTCGGCGTTAATGTCCAAAATCGTCACGTCTGACCCGAGACCGACCGCGATTTTCGCCGCGTTCGTCCCCGCCGTTCCGCCGCCGATGATCGTCACTTTGCCGCGCCGCACTCCGGGCACGCCGCCAAGCAAAATGCCTTTCCCGCCGTGCGGCTTCTCGAGAAACTGGGCGCCGACTTGCACCGACATGCGGCCGGCGACTTCACTCATCGGCGTCAACAGTGGCAGCGAGCCGTTCGCCAGCTGCACCGTCTCGTAAGCGATGCCGACCACTTTTTGCTCGACGAGCGCTTTCGTGAGCGCTTCGGCCGCGGCTAAATGCAAATACGTAACTGTAGATGAGCAAATTCACTGACATAAATTGACAACTAAACAAAAAAGGAGACATGAACCCGATTCCTTGGTTAGAATAGATGTACCACCAACTATCCACAAGGAGGTTCATGTCTCATGAATAGATTAGCACATCACCA
>NZ_JAFWFM010000184.1:0-10793 GCF_017515625.1 Geobacillus sp. | reverse complement strand
GGCCGAAAACAACGGGGGTGGCAAGCTTTTTTTCTTCCAACCGTTGAAACTCAAGGGAAAACCGTGAGTGTGGAGGATAAACTTTTGACAATACCTGAGGTAGAAAGGGGAGGAAAGAATGAATTGGCCTTTGCTTTACGATATGCAGCGCATGTTGGATCGGCGCATTGAAACGGAGCATGGCTTGATGGAGGAAGATTTGTTTGCCCGCAAGCAGCTCGCCTTTCTTGTGGAGCTGGGTGAACTCGCGAATGAGACGCGTTGCTTTAAATTTTGGAGCATCAAACCGCCCGCGCCAGCCGAGCGAGTGCTTGAGGAATATGTGGACGGCTTGCATTTTTTATTGTCGCTCGGGCTGGAGTGCGGCTTGTTTTATGAAGAAAACGAAGCTCCGTCGGCGGGACGGCCGCTTGTCGAGCAGTTTCTTGCCGTGTTTCGCGCCGCCGAGCGGTTCGGGGAGACGAGAGCGCGAGGGGAATATGATGCGCTGTTTGCGGAGTATTGGCGGCTTGGCGTGGCGCTCGGTTTTTCTTCCGATGACATCGAGGCGGCGTATCGGCGGAAAAATGAAGTGAACCACAAGCGGCAAAACGAGCGCTATTGATCTTTTTTTGGATGGCGAATGATTCATTTTGCCAATAGTCAGCCTTTTCAAGTATAATAAAAAAGTGGACAAAACCGGAAAGGAGTGCCAAGATGGCGAAGTTGGACGAAACGTTGACGATGCTGAAAGCGCTGACCGATGCGAAAGGCGTCCCGGGCAATGAGCGGGAAGCGCGCAATGTGATGAAGACATACATAGCTCCGTATGCGGATGAAGTGACAACGGATGGCCTCGGCAGCTTGATTGCCAAAAAAGAAGGGAAATCGGGCGGGCCGAAAGTGATGATCGCCGGCCATTTGGATGAAGTCGGCTTTATGGTGACGCAAATCGACGACAAAGGATTCATCCGCTTCCAAACGCTTGGCGGATGGTGGAGCCAAGTGATGCTCGCCCAGCGCGTGACGATCGTGACGAAAAAAGGCGACATCACCGGCGTCATCGGTTCGAAGCCGCCGCACATTCTGCCGCCGGAGGCGCGCAAAAAACCGGTGGAAATCAAAGATATGTTCATCGACATCGGCGCGACAAGCCGCGAGGAAGCGATGGAGTGGGGCGTCCGCCCGGGCGATATGATCGTGCCGTATTTTGAATTTACGGTATTGAACAATGAAAAAATGCTGCTCGCGAAAGCATGGGACAACCGGATTGGCTGTGCGGTCGCCATCGATGTGCTCAAGCAGCTGAAAGGCGTCGACCATCCAAACACGGTATACGGCGTCGGCACGGTGCAGGAAGAAGTCGGCTTGCGCGGCGCGCGCACGGCCGCCCAATTCATTCAGCCGGATATCGCCTTTGCGGTGGATGTCGGCATTGCCGGCGATACACCGGGCGTGTCGGAAAAAGAAGCGATGGGCAAACTCGGCGCCGGCCCGCACATCGTCCTGTACGACGCGACGATGGTGTCGCACCGCGGCTTGCGCGAATTCGTCATCGAAGTGGCGGAAGAGCTGAACATTCCGTACCATTTTGATGCCATGCCGGGCGGCGGTACGGATGCGGGAGCGATTCATTTAACGGGCATCGGCGTTCCGTCGCTCACGATCGCCATCCCGACGCGCTACATCCACTCGCACGCCGCCATTTTGCATCGCGACGACTACGAGAACACGGTCAAGCTGCTTGTCGAAGTGATCAAACGGCTTGACGCCGACAAAGTGAAACAACTGACGTTTGACGAATAAAAACACCGGCCAATTCGGCCGGTGTTCGTCATTGTTTAACCGCCTGCTCGAGCGTGGTGAGCATCATGTCTTTTTGCTGTTCATTGGCGTGCGTCCAAATGGCTTCAAAGAGGACGCCGAGGCCGGGCAAATATTTTTCCTCGCCACGCTGGATCGCGTCCTCGATTGTATTCTCGAGCTGTTCTTTCGAGTTGTTGGCGACGTTGTGCATAATGGCTTTCCGCAAGTTCAAATCCATTTGTCTCACCTCATTGGCCGTATTATACACCGTTATCGTTTGCCAATGGCGGCGGATTTATACATGGAGCGGCTCTCGTATATGGTATAAATAGAGGAAAAACTAGACCGAAATGAGTGATGGCGACGATGGACGAGAAACCGAGCGGCCGGCGTGCGGAACGGAACGAGCCTGGCTTTGTGAAGGAACTTGGCTTTGGTCGTGAAAGATGACAACGGCACACATTTTGTTATAATCAAATGAAGAAACTTGACGAATGAGGTGACGACACAATGGAAAAAGCGACATTCGCCGGCGGCTGCTTTTGGTGCATGGTGACGCCGTTTGAGGAGCTTGACGGCATTTACGGCATCGTCTCCGGCTATACGGGCGGGCATGTCGAAAACCCAACATACGAGCAAGTGAAAACCGGCACGACCGGCCATTACGAAGCGGTGCAAATCACGTTTGACCCGGACGTCTTTCCGTATGAGCGGCTGTTGGAGCTGTATTGGTGTCAAATCGACCCGACCGATGACGGCGGCCAGTTTCACGACCGCGGGCCGCAATATCGGACGGCGATTTTTTACCATAACGAAAAACAGCGCCAGCTCGCCGAGCAGTCAAAGCGGGCGCTCGAGGAAAGCGGGCGCTTCTCGAAGCCGATTGTAACGAAAATTTTGCCGGCGACGACGTTTTACCCGGCGGAAGAGTATCATCAAAACTACCATAAGAAAAATCCGGAGCATTACAAGCAAGACCGCGCCGCGTCCGGGCGCGACGAGTTTATCGCCAAACATTGGGGGACGAAACGGTGAAGCGGATCGAATCGCCGAAAAATGCGCGCGTCAAACAATGGAAAAAGCTGCAGACCAAAAAAGGGCGCGATGAGACCGGATTGTTTTTGCTTGAAG
This sequence comes from Geobacillus sp., assembly GCF_017515625.1. Classification (NCBI taxonomy): domain Bacteria; kingdom Bacillati; phylum Bacillota; class Bacilli; order Caryophanales; family Anoxybacillaceae; genus Geobacillus; species Geobacillus sp. The sequence goes on along the minus strand of NZ_JAFWFM010000184.1, from coordinate 7,877 downwards.
GGTTTCATCTTGTCGAAGAGGCTGTAAAAAGCCGAGCGCCGCTTGTTGAGCTGATGGTGGACGAGCGGACAGCCATCCCGCCCGGCTGGGACGTCAGCGTCCCGGTTGTGATCGTGACCGAAGCGGTGATGAAGGCGATCAGCAGCACGGAGACGCCGCAAGGCATCGCCGCGGTGTGCCGACAGCTACCGGCCGAGCTTGAAGGCGTGAAGACCGCCTTGCTCATTGACGCCGTGCAAGACCCGGGCAATCTCGGGACGATGATTCGCACCGCCGATGCCGCCGGGATCGATGCTGTCATCCTTGGCGAAGGGTGCGCCGATGTGTACAATCCGAAAGTCGTGCGGGCGACGCAAGGGTCGCTGTTTCATCTTCCGGTTGTCAAAGGCGATTTGGCGCAATGGATCGCGCGTTTCAAGGAGCAGGGCATTCCGGTGTACGGAACGGCCTTGGAGAATGCCGTTGATTACCGCACCGTTCCGCCTTCGTCTTCCTTCGCCTTGCTCGTCGGCAATGAAGGAAGCGGCGTCCGGCGCGAATGGCTCGAGATGACGACGGAAACCATCTACATCCCGATTTACGGCCAAGCCGAGTCGCTGAATGTCGCCGTCGCGGCCGGAATTTTGCTTTATTCCTTGCAGGCGGTGCGGTAAACGATGAGCTGCGCAAAGAAATTTCGGCCTGACCTTGCCTTTGCCGTTTTCTTTGCGTATAATAAATAGCGACATTTTCCATACGGACAACAACGATGACGGAGAAAAGTAGCTTGCCGCTCGCCATCCAGGGAGAAAACGCCGGAGACTGGGAGCGTTTTTATGGCCGACGCAAGTGAAGTTCACCTCCCGAGTTGGCACCGGGACCATCCCAAAAGGGGATGTAAAGGTGTTCCGGCTTTCGGCCGTTATCGCAATGAAGCGAACAGCACATTTGTGCTGTTAACAAGGGTGGTACCGCGAGCAACAACTCGTCCCTTACCGGGGGGCGGGTTTTTTATTTTGGATAGAGGAGGGACTTAAGTGAAAGAACGGCTGTACGAGCTGAAGCAAGAAGCGCTTCGCCGAATCGATGAGGCGAAAGACGTCAAAGCACTGAATGACGTGCGCGTCGCTTACTTGGGCAAAAAAGGGCCGATCACCGAAGTGCTGCGCGGCATGGGGGCATTGCCGCCGGAAGAGCGCCCGAAACTCGGCGCGCTGGCCAATGAAGTGAGAGCGGCGATTCAGCAGGCGCTCGAGGCGAAACAAGCGAAACTGGAACAGGAGGAAGTCGAGCGGAAGCTGGCCGCCGAAGCGATCGATGTGACGCTGCCGGGACGACCTGTGAGTCTTGGCAATCCCCATCCGCTGACACGCGTCATTGAAGAAATTGAAGATTTGTTTATCGGCATGGGCTATACGGTCGCCGAAGGGCCGGAAATCGAGACCGACTATTACAACTTTGAGGCGCTCAATTTGCCAAAAGGCCACCCGGCCCGCGATATGCAAGATTCGTTTTACATCACGGAGGAGATTTTGCTTCGCACCCACACATCGCCGATGCAGGCGCGGACGATGGAAAAACACCGCGGGCGCGGCCCGGTGAAAATCATTTGTCCGGGCAAAGTGTACCGCCGCGATACGGACGATGCGACGCATTCGCACCAGTTTACGCAAATTGAAGGATTGGTTGTGGACCGGAACATCCGGATGAGCGATTTGAAAGGGACGCTGCGCGAATTTGCCCGCAAGCTGTTCGGGGAAGGGCGCGACATCCGCTTCCGGCCGAGCTTTTTCCCGTTCACCGAGCCGTCGGTCGAAGTCGATGTGTCCTGCTTCCGATGCGAAGGGCGGGGCTGCGGCGTCTGCAAAGGCACCGGCTGGATCGAAATTTTAGGAGCCGGCATGGTGCATCCGAACGTGCTTGAGATGGCCGGCTTTGATTCGAAAACGTACACCGGCTTTGCGTTCGGCATGGGGCCGGAGCGGATCGCGATGCTGAAGTACGGCATTGACGACATCCGTCATTTCTATCAAAACGATCTACGTTTCTTGCGGCAATTTTTGCGTGTGTAACAGAAAAAGGAGGGGTTTTCCATGCTCGTGTCTTACCGTTGGCTGAGCGAGTACGTCGATTTGACGGGGGTCACCGCCGCGGAACTCGCTGATCGCATCACGAAAAGCGGCATTGAAGTCGAGCGGGTTGAGGCGCTCGACCGCGGGATGAACGGCGTCGTCATCGGCCATGTGCTCGAGTGCGAGCCGCATCCGAACGCGGATAAACTGCGGAAATGCCTCGTTGACCTTGGCGAAGGCGAGCCGGTGCAAATCATTTGCGGCGCCCCGAACGTCGCCAAAGGGCAAAAGGTCGCCGTCGCCAAAGTCGGGGCGGTGCTGCCGGGCAATTTCAAAATCAAACGGGCGAAGCTGCGCGGGGAAGAATCGAACGGAATGATTTGTTCGCTCCAAGAGCTCGGCGTCGAAACGAAAGTCGTGCCGAAAGAGTATGCAGACGGCATTTTCGTCTTTCCGAGCGATGCGCCGGTCGGCGCCGATGCACTGGAATGGCTCGGCTTGCACGATGAAGTGCTCGAACTGTCTTTGACGCCCAATCGCGCCGACTGTTTAAGCATGATCGGCGTCGCCTATGAAGTCGCGGCCATTCTCGGACGTGAAGTAAAGTTGCCGAAAGCGGCGGTCAAAGAAACGAACGAAACCGTTCACGACTACATTTCCGTCCGCGTCGAGGCGCCGGAAGACAACCCGCTGTACGCCGGGCGGATTGTGAAAAACGTCCGGATCGGCCCGTCGCCTCTTTGGATGCAAGCGCGTTTGATGGCGGCCGGCATTCGCCCGCACAACAACGTCGTCGACATTACGAACTACATTTTGCTTGAGTACGGCCAGCCGCTTCATGCGTTTGACTACGACCGCCTCGGTTCGAAGGAGATTGTCGTCCGCCGTGCAAAAGCGGGCGAAACGATCATCACCCTTGATGATGTCGAACGGAAGCTGACCGAAGACCACCTTGTCATCACGAACGGCCGCGAGCCGGTCGCCTTAGCCGGGGTGATGGGCGGGGCGAATTCGGAAGTGCGCGATGACACGAAAACCGTGTTTATTGAAGCGGCGTACTTTACAAGCCCGGTCATCCGCCAGGCGGTAAAAGACCACGGGCTGCGCAGCGAAGCGAGCACTCGGTTTGAAAAAGGCATCGATCCGGCGCGGACGAAAGAAGCACTCGAGCGCGCCGCCGCCCTGATGGCCGAATACGCCGGCGGCGAGGTCGTCGGCGGCGTCGTGGAAGCGAGCGTGTGGCGCCAAGACTCAGTGGTGGTGACGGTCACGCTCGAACGCATCAACGGTGTCCTCGGCACGGCGATGTCGAAAGAGGAAGTGGCCGTGATTCTTTCGAATTTGCAATTTCCGTTCACAGAAGACAACGGAACGTTTACGATCGATGTCCCGTCGCGTCGGCGCGACATTGCGATTGAAGAAGACATCATCGAGGAAGTGGCGCGCCTGTATGGCTACGACCGTCTGCCGGCGACGCTGCCGGTGGCGGAGGCGAAGCCGGGCGGACTCACGCCGCATCAGGCGAAGCGCCGCCGCGTCCGACGCTATTTGGAAGGGGCGGGCTTGTTCCAAGCCATCACGTATTCGCTCACGAGCCCGGACAAAGCGGCGCGCTTTGCGCTTGAGACGGCCGAATTGGTCCGCTTGGCGCTGCCGATGAGCGAAGAGCGGAGCGTTTTGCGGCAAAGCTTAATTCCGCATCTGCTTGAAGCGGCGAGCTACAACCGCGCCCGCCAAGTCGAGAACGTCGCCTTGTACGAAATCGGCTCTGTCTACTTGTCCAAAGGAGAAGGCGTCCAACCAGCGGAAAAAGAGCGCCTCGCCGGCGTTCTCACCGGCTTATGGCACGCCCATTTATGGCAAGGAGAGAAAAAGGCCGTTGATTTTTACGTTGCCAAAGGCATTTTGGACGGCTTGTTCGACTTGTTTGGACTCGCCGCCCGCATCGAGTACAAGCCGGCCAAGCGCGCCGATTTGCATCCGGGACGGACGGCGGAGATTGCGCTTGACGGCAAGGTGATCGGCTTTGTCGGCCAGCTCCATCCGGCCGTGCAAAAAGAGTACGATTTAAAAGAAACGTACGTGTTCGAGCTCGCCTTGACCGATCTGTTGAACGCCGAAAGCGAAGCGATCCGCTACGAGCCGATTCCGCGCTTCCCGTCGGTCGTGCGCGACATCGCCTTGGTCGTTGACGAAATGGTCGAAGCCGGCGCCTTGAAGCAGGCGATCGCCGAAGCCGGGAAACCGCTTGTCAAAGACGTCTCCCTCTTTGACGTCTACCAAGGCGAGCGCCTGCCGGCCGGGAAAAAATCGCTCGCCTTCTCGCTCCGCTTCTATGATCCGGAGCGGACGCTCACGGATGAAGAAGTCACGGCCGTCTATGAGCGGGTATTGGCGGCGGTCGAGCAGCAATTTGGCGCCGTGTTGCGCGGGTAAAACGAAAAGCTGTTCCGAAAGCGATGGGCTTTTGGAACAGCTTTTTTTGATGAGAGCTCGTTTTCAAACAGATTCAGAAAACGAAAGATGCTAACAAAGGTGGATGCCCTGTCAGCCGCGTTCAGCTATAATGCGCCCGGTTTGCGACACATCGTACCCGCCGAGCGCTTCGAGTTCGGCGTGGAACGAATCGGAGCGGAGCACGTCGAGCACGGAAGCGATGAGCGATTCATTCTCCGGCGTCCGCAGCATGACGACATCATACTGTTCGTTCATTAGCGGAATGAACTCGACGCCGGCCATTCGCGCCACCTTTTCCGTGCCGATGCCGACATCGGCGAGACCTGACGCCACCGCGGAGGCGACGCTCAAATGGCTTGTTTCCTCGCGTTCATAGCCGCGAATGGCGGACGGCGACAATCCATGCAGGCGCAGCTGTTCATCTAACAGGACGCGCGCCCCGGCCCCTTTCTCCCGATTGACGATCACGACGTCGCTCCTTCCTAAGTCGCGCCACGTTTGAATGCTGCGAGGATTGCCTTTTGACACATAAAATCCAATCGGCCGGCGCATGACGTTCACCATGATGTACGCATGGCCTGTCAACAGCTTTTCCACATACGGACGGTTGTACTCGCCTGTCTGCCCGTCAAACAAATGCACGCTGACGATGTCGCATTGCCCTTTATACAGGGCGATCAGCCCATTGAGGCTGCTCGTGTAGGTGCGGAGCGATTGATAAGGGCCGTTTTTTTCCAGATGGACGCCAAGCAAATCGAGCGCCGCATCTTGGCCGCTGATGATGATGGGGCGAACGGCGGCTTCGACCGGCCGTGAAACGGCGGAAGAAACGGGGCTTGTCTCCCCTTTTTGCCCGTCGATGTACCGGCGAAGATCATCCGCGGTAATCCGCATTTGCCGCCCGACGCGAAAGGCGGGCAGCTTCCCTTTTTTCACTAAATCGTACACCGTTAGTTTGGACACTTTTAATAAGGAAGCGATTTCTTCAATCGTGTATGACTGCGGCTCCGTCATCATGCCATCCTCCTTTCTTTCATTGTAGCGCAAAGAACGCATGGGGAAAAAATTTTTCTTTCCTAACTACTTATTATTATTTATAATTAGATATCATTACATATAAAAAGATAAGGGGGAGACAGATGCGAAAAATCGCATGGCTTGCCGTATTGCTCTTGCTGTTCTGCTTGTATGGCTGCGACAGCGGATCAAAAGAGGGGAAGGGGCAAACGAAATCGGCGGATAAAGTGGAGCTCACCGTCTCCGCCGCCGCTAGTCTGCAAGAAGCGCTGGAAGAAGCGAAAACGGCGTTTGAACGAAAGCATCCGAACATCCGCATCCAATACAATTTCGGTGCGTCGGGCGCGTTGCAAAAGCAAATTTCCGAAGGGGCGCCGGTCGATCTTTTCTTTTCGGCGGCCGCTGAGCCGTTTGAAAAATTGAAAGCAGAAGGGTTGATCGATTCCAAACACGAAAAAACAGTGCTGGCGAACGAACTCGTCCTCATTGCGCCAAAACAAGGGGAAGGAGCGGTTCAGTCGCTCGATGACATCATCCGCGTCAAACGGATCGCCATCGGCATCCCCGAATCGGTTCCGGCCGGCATGTACGCGAAACAAACGTTGGAGAAGGCGGGGCTGTGGGAGAAGGTGGCACCGAAGCTCGTGTACGCGAAAGACGTTCGCCAAGTGTTGACGTATGTGGAAACCGGCAATGTCGACGCCGGATTTGTGTACCGGACGAACGCGCTTGCCTCGGAGAACGTCAATATCGTCGCTGCAGTGCCAAGCGGCATGCACGACCCGATCGTCTATCCGCTTGGTGTCGTCAAGACGAGCAAACATCTCAAGGAGGCGCAACAGTTTTACTCGTATTTGACAAGCGGTCCAGCGCTGCAAATGTTCGAAGAGCACGGATTTCGCCGCGCCCGCTAGAAGACTGGTGGGCGGGTAAAAATACCGCTGAATCCTGTCTTTTCTCAACTAGAGAAGCCTAGCACAATCAGCCTTCTTTTTTGGCAAAATGCCGCCTGTTTGCTGTCCTTCACATGGGAAGGGGACATTATGGTAAAATAACAAACAAGAAAACGTTATAGGCGATGGAGTTCGCCATAACCGCCGGCTTCCGGCTGATGACTCCTGCTACAAATGAAAAGCGGCAGGAGTCTGTTTATTTTACGAAGGAGGGATGGTTATTGGTCTATCTCGCCGTCGGCGCAGCCGGCATGATCGGCGCGCTTGTCCGCTATGTCGTTGGTCTTGTCGTGCCCGCTGCCTGGTTGGGAGGGGTTCCGCTCGGAACGCTTTTGGTGAACTGGACCGGCTCGTTTTTGCTCAGCTGGCTTACGGTGGTGTTCACCCGCCGCCCGTCTTGGCCGCCGTGGCTGAAAACAGCGGCGACGACCGGGTTCATCGGCTCGTATACGACGTTTTCGACGCTCAGCGTCGAATGTGTGGAATGGATGGAACAAGGGCGCTTTGGCATGGCGGCCGTGTATATCGCCGCCAGCCTGTTCGGCGGCCTAGCCGCCGCATGGGCGGGATATGTTGCCGCCCATCCAAAGCGAAAGGAGGAAATAGCATGATGACCGCACCGCTATTGGTGATGATGGGGGGTTTTTTTGGCGCCATCTGCCGTTATGCCGTCAGCCGCTGGGCGGCTCGGCGTTCACCGCGTTTTCCCATAGGGACGCTCATTGTCAACTTGCTTGGGTCCTTTTTGCTTGGCTGGCTCGCCGGAAGCGGCGCCGCCGATGCGACGAAGCTACTTGTCGGCACCGGCTTCATGGGCGCGTTCACGACGTTTTCGACGTTGAAATGGGAAAGTGTGCAAATGATGCAGCAGCGCCAATGGGCGAAGGTGGTCGTTTATTTGGCGGCTACGTATTCGTGTGGCGTGTGGCTGGCGTGGCTTGGCTATCGCGTGGGGCGGTGATGAGCGGCAATGAAAAACGGGCTTGATTTCTGAACGGGAGGGAGAAAAGAGATTGCGATTTGTTGAGCCAGGGGAGGAGACTAGAATGGCGAGGGCAAGAGTGGAAGAGAGATTCAAGACATTGCGATACTTTATCGATGGCTACTATAACCAATCGATCGATGATGAGTTTGATGGTCGGATTCGCGATTTTCGCGATTATGAACCGAAATGTTTGGTCAACGCATTGCGGAGAGAGTTGGTTGATTTGCGAACAGTCGTCGCCCAAGCCGACAAGGAAACCTTTAACTTCCCTCGGAAAGAAGTCTCCTACTTCTAAACGTGAAGGTGCGCCAGCACCAGTGAAAGTGGGAGATGAATTTCGGTTGGCGTTAGCCAACGAATAGGATAGAATATGGCTAGAACGGACACCTTCGGAACGAAGGGAAGCGTAAAGGG
>NZ_JAFWFM010000183.1:0-3760 GCF_017515625.1 Geobacillus sp. | reverse complement strand
TTTTTTGTCCCCGTCGCCCTTGACGACTCTTCCGCACCTTTGGCGGGTGTTGGTCAAGGGCGAATCCGGCCCTCCGCATGCCCCACGATGCTCAATGGGATGATCTGTGTGGAGTTTTCATAGAACTTTTGACGCTACCTTGCCAACGGGAAGAAGCGGGCGCCTTCGTCGCTGGAGCAAGTTCGCCGGTCAACAGCTCCCGAAACTCATCGATCGTTAAATCGCGGTGCAGCTCGCCGTTTTTCGTCAACGATACTGCTCCCGTCTCTTCCGACACGACGACGGTGACGCTGTCAGTCACTTCGCTGATGCCGAGCGCCGCCCGATGGCGTGTTCCGAGCTCTTTCGAAATAAACGGACTTTCCGATAATGGTAAATAACAGGCCGCCGCAGCGATTTGGTTTTTTTGAATAATGACCGCCCCGTCATGAAGCGGCGTGTTCGGAATGAAAATATTAATGAGCAGTTCCGACGACACATGAGCGTTTAACATAATGCCGGTTTCGATATAATCGTTCATTCCGGTTTCCCGCTCAATGGAAATCAGCGCGCCGATGCGTCGCTTCGCCATATACTCGGTCGCTTTGACAATGGCTTCCACCATTCGCATCCGCTCTTCATCTTCATTGACCGTATTGCGGGTGAACAGCCGTCCGCGGCCGAGCTGCTCCAGGGCGCGCCGCAATTCTGGTTGGAAAATGATGATGATCGCGAGAAATCCCCAAATGATCGCCTGATCCATCAGCCATTGCAACGTCGTCAATCCGAGGTAATTGCTCACGAAACGAACCAAAATAATTAAAAAAATGCCTTTTAACAGCTGAATGGCCTTCGTCCCGCGAATCATCATGATCAACTTGTAAATCACATACCAAACGACAAGGATATCAACCACTTTTAACAAATATGACACGATGGGGAGCTCTCCGAAGGACATCTTCACACTTCCTTTATCTCTAATTCCAATCTGTTGATGGCCACGGAAAAAGCCATCGAACGATGGCTGCCATCATTCAATCGATTGGAGCGCACGATTGAACCTTTCTTTAATATTATACCAAATCCATTCAAACACTTGATTAATTTCCTCCACTTCCCCTGTCACTTGCCCGGCGGACGCCATATATTTCTTTCCATGGATCACAGTCACGTCCCCATCAACCGTTCCTTCAATCCGAATCAAGCCATTGCGGACGACAATATCCCCTTTGACCGTTTCTCCTTTCGGCACGATGACAGTATGATCGCGGATGATGACATGTTCATCAGCTGAGACGGAAAACGCGCTTCTTTCCCCCCATGAAGAAGCTAAGCTGCCGAAAGTGAGCGCTAAAAACAACGAGGCAGCCGTAAGCAGCGGGTGGCGATGCAGGAAGCGGCGCAGCCGCGCGGTCTTTCTCTCTTTCGGCATCGCCTCCATAACCTTGGCTGCAAACGACGGCGGCGCCGCAACGTGGGCGGCATATTGGAGGAAAGCAACCGTCTTTTTCAGCTCGTGAAAATGGGCAGCACACGCAGCGCACGAACGCAAATGTTCTTTCAGCTGCTGCTCTCCTTCTGGCTGGAGATCTCCATCAAAATAGCTGTGCATGAGCAACACGATTTCTTTCGGACATTCCATAGTCTCCCACCCTCTTATAAATGACCCAATTGCCTGCGCAACGCTTCGCGGCCGCGATGCAGCCGCGTTTTCACCGTGCCGACCGGCAACCCTAAAATCTCGCTGGTTTCTTGCAACGACAAATCTTCCATATATTTCAACACGATCACGCTCCGGTATTTTTCCGGCAACTGCTCAATCGCTCGCTGCACCGTCTCTTGCAGCTCTAGGCTTTCCACTGCCTCCTCCGGGGATGTTTCGCGGGAAGGAAGCTGAGCCTGCATCGTCAACCCGTCCGTGCCTCCGACCTCTTCATCTAAATACACGTCCGGCTTCCGTTTCCGCAATTTATCGATCGTCAAGTTCGTCGCGATCCGGTACAGCCAAGTGGAAAACTTCATTTCAGGATTGTACGTATCAATATGGATGTAGGCGCGGATGAACGCCTCCTGCGCCGCATCTTCCGCCTCATGCCGATTGCCCAACATTCGATAGCAAAGGCGGTAAATCTTGTCCTTATACAAATCGACAAGATCCGCGTATGCGTTTTGATCCCCTTTTTGGATCGCCTTAATTCTCTTTTTAATAAATAGATCCATAAAATACAATACCCCCGCCTCACGGCTTACTGTATATTACGGCGCTCGATCAAGAAAAGTTTCATGCAACATATTTATTGTATCATACAACTGAAAAAGAGGAGACACCAAACAAATGGCAGCCCCTCTTTCACAAACAGCGGGAACAAATCATCATCATATCCGTGAATCCCGCAACCAACCCTCTTTGCTCACATGCATTAAATGAGTTTTTCACCAAACAACGACCCCATCAGCGCTACAGCCACTGATGCTGTTTTGTTCCGCTCATCCAAGATCGGGTTCACTTCGACAAATTCCGCTGAAGTGATGATTTGTGCTTCGGCCAGCATCTCCATCGCCAAATGGCTTTCGCGGTATGTCAATCCTCCAATGACAGGCGTTCCGACTCCCGGTGCGTCGCTTGGGTCAAGGCCATCCAAGTCAAGCGACAAATGAACGCCATCCGTTCGTTCTTTTAAATAGGTGATCGTTTCTTCCATCACCCTTGTCATTCCGAGCCGATCAACCTCATGCATCGTGTAAATTTTGATTCCTTTTTCGCGAATAAACTTCTTCTCCCCTTCATCAAGGGAACGGACGCCGATCAACACGGCATGTTCCGGCTTGATTTTGGGGCTGTATCCGCCGATTTGCGTCAGCGCCGGATGGCCAAACCCGAGGCTCGCCGCCAGCGGCATGCCATGAATGTTTCCAGACGGCGACGTTTCCTCGGTGTTGACGTCGCCGTGCGCGTCATACCAGATCACTCCAAGCCGCTCATAATGTTTCGCCACCCCGGCAAGCGTGCCAATGGCGATGCTATGGTCGCCGCCCAGCACAAGTGGGAAGCGCCCCCGCTGAACGACTTGGTCAACCGCCGCCGCGAGTTTCTCATTCGCCTCCGCAACCGCTTTCAAATTGCGCAACCATGAATCTCCTTGCTCGTGCAACCGATCTGCTTTCCCAATTGGAATATCTCCCAAATCTTCAATATCGTAATGAAGACGTTCCAGACGTTCGATGATGCCTGCATAACGCATTGCGCTCGGCCCCATATCAACGCCGCGGCGTGTCTGCCCTAAATCCATCGGAACCCCGATAATTGAAATTGGCTTCATGCTGTCTCCCACTCCTTTCGTTACGTCTTTATTGTAGAGGAAAGAAAGGGGATGACTCAACTTGACAAAATTTTGAATATTTATACCGATATAACAAAAAAAGCAGACTGCTTGACAACCACAAGCAGTCTGCTCTTGATGGAGCCTATCGGGATCGAACCGATGACCTCCTGCGTGCAAAGCAGGCGCTCTCCCAGCTGAGCTAAGGCCCCGCCCAAGCGGAAGACGGGACTCGAACCCGCGACCCCCACCTTGGCAAGGTGATGTTCTACCACTGAACTACTTCCGCGCTATGGTGAGCCATGGAGGACTCGAACCTCCGACCCTCTGATTAAAAGTCAGATGCTCTATCCAATTGAGCTACGGGCGCATATGAAGTGCCGAGAGCCGGACTCGAACCGGCACGGTAGTCACCTACCGCAGGATTTTAAGTCCTGTGCGTCTGCCAGTTCCGCCACCCC
>NZ_JAFWFM010000182.1:0-5354 GCF_017515625.1 Geobacillus sp. | reverse complement strand
TTCACCTCCCATCTAACTATATGATACTATATTTTACTGAATCTATCCTATTTTCAGCAAAATATAGTTAAGGCGATTCATCTCCCACTTACTCCGCTTCGCTTCGTTGAAGTGGGAGTCTTCTCGCCTAATTAAGATAAAGTGTTCAAAGAAGGCAAATATACCGTGAAAGAAGCAGCGATCATCGCTACCGGCTTTTCCACTGTATCGGTGACATTTATGGTCGTTGTCGCGAAAACATTGGGGCTCATGCCAATCTGGAATACGTATTTTTGGGTGACATTTCTCGTGACGTTTGCCGTTCCAGTGCTGACCGCCCGGCTTTGGCCGCTGAGCCGCATGAGCGACGAGTATTACGACGGCAAAGGAGATCCCGAACAAAAAGTGACGGGAAGCTATATGAAGCAAGCTTGGTCCGAGGCGATGAAAGCGGTAGGACAGTCAAAAGGGATTGGGACAAACATATGGGAAAACTTGCGCGATGGCTTCATCATGACGATGGGCATTTTGCCTTCCATTATGTCAGTCGGACTGATCGGGCTGTTGCTCGCTGAATATACGCCGGTGTTTGACTGGTTGGGTTACCTGTTCTATCCATTCACCCTTCTGTTGCAAATCCCTGAACCGTTGTTGGCTGCGAAAGCTTCGGCCATTGAAATCGCGGAAATGTTTTTGCCCGCTTTGCTTGTCACCGAAGCTCCGCTTGTCACAAAATTCATTATTGCGGTCGTATCCGTCTCGGCGATCCTATTCTTTTCCGCTGTCATTCCATGCATTTTATCTACAGAAATTCCGCTCAGCTTGCCGCGGCTTCTTGTCATTTGGTTCGAGCGGACTGTATTGACGCTCATCCTCACCGCGCCGCTCGCATATTGGCTGCTTTGACGGGAGTGCGGCGCTTCGATGAAAACGGACATCGATGGGGTGGCTGCGATTTTCAGGTTCGCCGCCATTCCATCAACCCGATTGAGAAGTTTCAGCGCCATGAAAGCCTGTCCACCTCCGAGACAGGCTTTCACAGCGTTTCCCGCTGCTGCTTTAACAAATCGCGAATTTCTGTCAATAGCTCCTCCTCTTTCGTCAGCGTCGGTGCGGTTTCCTTCACCTCTTCCTGCTTTTTCACCCGTTCATACAGCGTGTTGATCAATTTCACAAACAGGAAAATCGAAAACGCGATGATCAAAAAATCGACGACTGTTTGGATAAACGCCCCATATTTCACTTCCGCTTTGCCGACTTTCCAAGACAAATCGCTGAAATTGATGCCGCCTAGAATCAGCCCGACAAGCGGCATGATGATGTCATTGACGAGCGAGGAAACGATTTTGCCAAACGCCCCGCCGATGATCACCCCAACGGCTAAATCGATGACATTGCCGCGGACGGCGAATTTTTTAAACTCGTTCCACATGGTCATCTCCTTCCAAAGAAAATGTTCGTCTGCTATTATACCCGACCGGCCGCAACATTGAAACTTTTTAGCTTAAATCGTAGCAAATCAATTGGTTTTATAATATTATAGAATACGTTCATCAACCAAAACAAAAGGGGAAACGCATCGTGGAAGTGACCGCACAACAACGAGACGTTCGCGCGAAACAGGCGGCGAACGCCCCGAAACATCCGACTGCGTGGATTATTGCGGTCTCCATCCTCATATTGATCGGTGGCACGTTGTTCTTATATAGCCGTGTTTCCTGGCAACAGGCGCTTTTGTATGTGCTGGGAGCGTTTGGTGGATTTGTATTGTACCAGGCGCATTTTGGCTTTACATCCGCCTGGCGAAAGTTTATTCTATACCGCCAAGGGGAAGGCATTCGGGCACTGATGGTCATGATGGCGGTGGCAAGTGCGTTGTTTTTGCCGTTGCTCGTGAAAGGCTCGGCGCTCGGGCACCCGGTGTCAGGGTATGTATTTGGCGTGGGAGTATCGGTCATCGTCGGTGCTTTTCTGTTTGGCATCGGCATGCAGCTTGGCGACGGCTGCGTGTCGGGGACGTTGTACCATATTGGCGGCGGTGATACGAACGGTGTCGTCACCTTGATCGGGTTTATCGCTGGATCGGTCATTGCGACGACGCATTTTGATGTTTGGATGCGTATGCCGCACGTCGATCCGATTTCGCTTATTGCTTCGTTTGGTGCATGGGGCGGCTTTCTGCTGCAACTTGTTTTGCTGGCGGTTGTCTATTATGTCGTGACGGTGATGGAAAAACGACGCCACGGCCAACGCGTTGCTGCATCGCTTGAGAACCATCATGGCTGGAAAGCGATTTACAAAGGGCCGTGGCCGCTTCTGGTCGGGGCGTTGCTCTTGGCTGTAACGAACGCGCTTGTGCTGATGATTAGCGGCAAGCCTTGGGGCATTACGTCCGCCTTCGCCCTTTGGGGAGCGAAGTTCGTGCAGCTGTTTGGCATCGACCCGACCGCTTGGGCGTACTGGCAAGATGAAGCGAAACGGCAGGCGCTTGCGAATCCCCTCTACTACGATACAACGACTGTGATGGACATCAGCTTGATGGTCGGCGCCTTATTGGCGGCGGCGCTCGCGGGCCGCTATACAAAACCCATTCAGTGGAAGCGTCCGACGCGCATGACGATCGGTGCGCTGATCGGCGGCCTGATGATGGGATACGGCGCCCGGCTGGCGTTCGGCTGCAACATCGGCGCGTATTTCAGCGGCATCGCTTCCTTCAGCGTCCATGGTTGGATTTGGTTTGTGTTTGCTTTCCTTGGCAGCTTGATCGGTGTCAAGTTGCGTCCGTATTGCGCGTACAAAAACTAAACGTTCGAACATCGGCATCCCGTCATGTTGGCGAGATGCTTTCTTTATGCAGGACGGCATATGGTACAATGGGCAGTGAGGCTTCGACAAGAGCAGCTGCCTGCTTGTTTGAAATCGTTTTCCTTGTTTTGGGAGAGCGGAAGGAGGACAGCGGTGTTCATTGGGAGAGGAGGGAAAAGGCATGCGGCAAGCGGCCTCGATCGTCTGCATTGGCGGGGCGAACGTCGACCGAAAGGCGCGGCTGCTTGCGCCGTTTCAGCTCGGCACGTCCCATCCCGTCACCACGACGCAAACCGCGGGTGGGGTGGCGAGAAACATCGCCGAAAACTTAGGACGGCTTGCTCAACCTGTTTCGCTCGTCAGCACCGTTGGCGATGATCGCGATGGACAGTGGCTCGTTGACGTGACGAGCCGATATGTCAATACGAGCTTCATCGTGCGAACGCCAAAAGCGAACACCGGGACGTATACAGCGGTGCTCGATGAACGCGGCGAGATGGTTCTCGCCTTGGCGGATATGGCCATTTATGATACAGTAGGGGAAGAATGGCTAAAGCAGCAATGGACTCGGCTCGGTCCGATTTCTGCGGTCGTGCTTGACACGAATTTCCCGAAGGCTGTCATTCGTTCGGTGATTGCACAATGCCGCCAAGAGGACATCCCGCTTTGTGTTGTGACGGTGTCGGTTCCAAAAGTGAAGCGATTGCCCAGCGATTTGTCTGGTGTGACGTGGTTTGTCACGAATGAAGCGGAGGCGAAGGCATTTGTGGGAAAAGATGGGCATACGGACGACATCATGAAAGCGATCCTTCACGCCGGCGCCCAGAACGTTGTCGTCACGCGCGGCGCAAACGGCGTCGCGTACGCCACCAAGCAAGGGGAAACAGAAGCGATTGCGGCGCCGAAGGTTGAGGTCACCGACGCCACCGGAGCGGGCGACGCCTTTGCGGCTGGATTTTTGTACGGCGTCTTAGGCGGACATACGGTGGAAGACGCCTGCCGCTTTGGGATGAGCAGCGCGGCGCTTACGCTGCAAACGGCCGAAACGGTGCATCCCGCTTTGAATGAACACCTGTTGCAAGCCGCCTATGCGCGGTATTTTCGCGAAGGGGGAACGAAGTGATGAATGATTTTCTCGTCTTTTCCGAAGAAGTCGCCCAAGCTAAAGCAGAACAAAAGCCGATTGTCGCCTTAGAATCAACGATCATCTCGCATGGCATGCCGTATCCGGAAAACGTGCAAACGGCGAAAGCGGTTGAACAGATCATCCGCGACCGCGGCGCCGTGCCGGCGACGATCGCCATTTTAAACGGAAACATCAAAATCGGGTTGACCGAAGACGAACTTGAACAGCTCGGGACAAGCCGCGATGTAGAAAAAGTGAGCCGCCGCGACTTGCCGTATGTCGTCGCCATGAAGAAACACGGGGCGACGACCGTGGCGGGGACGATGATTTGCGCCCAGATGGCGGGCATCCGCGTATTTGCGACCGGCGGCATCGGCGGCGTGCACCGCGGCGCCGAACAGACGATGGACATCTCGGCTGACTTGCAGGAACTCTCGCGCACCAACGTCGCGGTCGTCTGCGCCGGGGCAAAATCAATTTTGGATTTAGGGTTGACGCTTGAATACCTCGAGACGCACGGCGTTCCGGTCATCGGCTATCAGACGGACGTCCTGCCGGCGTTCTATTCGCGGACGAGCCCGTTTCGCGTCGACTATCGCCTCGACAGCGCAGAAGAAATCGCCCAGTTCATCGAAACGAAATGGAAGCTTGGGTTAAACGGCGGTGTTGTGATCGCCAATCCCGTCCCAAAAGAAGAGGAGCTCGAGGAGTCGTATATCACCGCCATCATCGAACAAGCGCTCAAGGAAGCAGAAAAGCAGCACATCACCGGCAAAGCGGTCACCCCGTTTTTGCTTGACCATGTGAAAACGTTAACCGGAGGCAAAAGCTTAAAAGCAAACATCGCCTTAGTGAAAAACAACGCCGCCTTGGCGGCCGACCTTGCCCGAGAGCTTTCTTGATGCGAACGCCCCCGCCTTGATGGAAAGGCGGGGGCATGATGGCAGTGGAGGATTTATCGAGCGTGAAGCAAATGGCGGATTTTTCGATCATGCTGGGCGATTTTGACGGAGTGGAAGTCGACCGTTTCTTGTGTTTCAACTGGTTCGACGCGGATGTGGCCGAGTTTCGCTTCGAGCCGTTCGAACCGTTCGTTCACGGTGCGCTCCAACTGGGCAATCTGCCGCTCAAACCGTCCATCCATCTCCTCGATGCGCTTGTCCATTTCATCCGTTTTTTCATTCAACGCTTGGACTTGGCGTTGGAGCGAGTCGAATTTCTCATGGAGCGCTTCGAACTGCTTGCGCATATCCGCCGCGTACAAATCCAGCACTTGCAAAATTTGCGCCAATATCGTTTTTTCGTAACTATTCACCCCAGTGCTAGTGTATAAAAAAGCCCAGCACAAATAGGGCATTTCGGTCATAGAAAATGCCCTAGGTAGCGGAAAGAACTCGATCGATCGTTTCGCCTGCCAACAGAAGACATAACGAATCCCACACGT
>NZ_JAFWFM010000181.1:0-19812 GCF_017515625.1 Geobacillus sp. | reverse complement strand
GGAAGATATTTAAAGAAAAGCATATTACAAAAGCTTGGCAACATTTGAAGGGAATAGGGATGCTTAATTAATAAAAAAATGCTTGTAGATAAGCCTTGCTCATTTAGGGAGTGAGGCTTTTATTATCAGTGTAAACCTTAATTTTTAAGAGTTTTTCGTTTTTTGATTTTCCCTACAAAACTGCATTCTAAACCTTTTGACATCCTATTGTTAAAATGAAATTACCATAATCCCCTGATTTTTATATGGATTGCTTTTATTTTTCTCTTCCCCTTCACAACTCCCCATCTCCATCCGATATAAAACATAGATAGTGTTCATGCAAAGGAGCGAACGTAATGACGGTAGAGCGCGTTTCTTCTCATTCACTTTCTTATTTGTATGAAAGTGTTCGCAATGAAAAAGCCAGCAGCATGATCGAACCCCATCAGCAACATCATACGAACAATTTGGAAACAACAGCGCAAGACATTCCAAAGGAAAAACTGGAAGAAGTCGTGAAAGGTTTAAACGAATTTTTGCAGCCAAGCCATACGTCGTTAAAGTTTGAACTGCATGACGAGCTGCAGGAATATTACGTACAAATCATTGATGAGCGAACGGATGAGGTCATTCGAGAAATCCCGCCGAAAAAGCTGTTGGATATGTACGCGGCGATGATGGAGTTTGTCGGGCTTTTGGTGGATAAAAAAATTTAACGGTGGTGAGTCGACATGGCGAATACGTTGCGCATCAGCGGCCTCGCGAGCGGGATGGATATTGACAAAATCGTGAGCGATTTGATGAAAGCGGAGCGGATGCCGCTTGATAAATTGAAGCAGAAAAAGCAGCTGCTCGAGTGGCAGCGCGATGATTATCGGGAGATGAACAAATTATTACAAGAACTAGATACGCTTATTTTCGATGGAGTATTTAGGCAGAGTACATTTTTGAAAAAAACGGTTACAAGTTCGGATGAGAGTGTTGTCACCGCAACGGCAGTCAATGTTGCTGGAAATCAAACGGTTGAGCTGTCGAATATCACCCAATTGGCGACTGCTGCGAGATGGATATCGGAGCAACCTATTCAAACCACAAGTGCGTCTGGAAAAATTAATCCAAACGATAAATTGAAAGACGTTACTTTCCTGGTGGAAGATAGTAGTGGGAATCCGCAAGAAATCACATTTACAGAGGCGTTTTCTTTAAAATTTGAAGTAGTAAAACCGGGAAGTTCGACGCCGGAGACAGTGGATATTTCCATTGATCCGACAGTTGATACGTTAAATAGCGTTATTGCTAAATTGAATCAAAACAGCAAATTAGGAGTTAGCGTCTTTTTCGATGAGTTTAGTCAAAAACTGGTCATAACCAAAAATGAAACAGGAGCAGGGGCTTCAATTAAAGTAATTGAAGGGGCAAGCGATGGTACTCCTGGGACAATCGGTTTTCTTAATGCACTTGGATTTGAGTCAGCCCGAGCTAATAACGAATTAACAGGAAAAGTAGATGGACAAAATGCTAAGTTTACAATTAACGGATTGCCAATCGAACGTACGACCAATACATTTACGATTAATGGTATGACTTATACGTTAAAAAATACTAAAACATCAGGAACTGTAACTATCTCTACTACAACCGATACCGACTCAATTTTTAACTCAATCAAAGCCTTCGTCGATAAATACAATGAAGTGATCGCCAAAATCAACGCCGAGTTGAAAGAAGAGCGCTATCGCGACTATCCGCCGCTCACCGATGAGCAAAAAGAAGCGATGACGGAAAAACAAGTGGAGCTGTGGGAAGAAAAGGCGCGCAGCGGGATGCTTCGCGGCGATTCGATTTTGTCGAGCGCCTTAAGCCAAATGCGGATGAATGTGTACACGAAAGTGGAAGGGGCGAACATCCCGAGCGGGTTTTCCCAGCTGGCGCAGCTTGGCATCTCGACGTCGTCGAACTACCTCGATGGCGGGAAGTTGATCATTGACGAGACGAAGCTGCGGGAGAAAATCAAGGAAAACCCGGATGCCGTCTATCAACTGTTTAACCAAGACGGGGCGACGGATGCGGAAAAAGGGATCGCCCGCCGCCTGCGTGATACGATCAAAGCGACGATCGGGAAGATTGAGCAAAAAGCGGGGAAGACGATTTGGACGAACCAGCAGTTTGCGATCGGGCGCGATTTAATCGAAATCAATGACCAAATTGACCGCTTCGAAGACCGTTTGAAACAAATTGAAGACCGCTACTATCGCCAATTCACGGCGATGGAAGAGGCGATTCAGCGCGCCAACCAGCAAAGCATGTACTTGATGAACGCCTTTGGCGGCATGCAAAGATAACGATCAGCGGCTGTGGCATGCAGGCGTCCGTTGGCGCTTGGCCATCATCGGAAAGCGATCCGCTTCCTGATGATGGAGGTTTTAGGCTGAGACAACTGAAAAGGCGCGACGCCTCTTGAAAGGGGCGGTTTGGCTGAAAAAAACGTTCTTGCTTCAGTCTTGAAACGTGTGCAGCACTTGACGTGGAAGAGGAGTGATCGGGATGGCAACGAACAATCCGTATCAACACTACCAAGCGAACGCTGTGCAGACGGCGTCGCCTGGGGAGTTGACATTGATGCTGTATAACGGCTGCTTGAAGTTTATCAAGCTCGCGCGCCAGGCGATCGAGAAAGGGGACATTGCGGCGCGCAATGAAAATTTGATTAAGGCGCAAAACATCATTTTGGAACTCATGAAGACATTGAAGATGGAGTATGAAGTCGCGAAATCCATGATGACCATGTATGACTACATCTACCGCCGCCTGGTTGAGGCGAATGTGAAAAGCGATGCGGCGATTTTGGATGAAGTGGAAGGGTATGTCGTCGAGTTTCGCGATACGTGGAAGCAAGTGATTTAGCTCCATCGGCAGCGCCAATACGCGGAAGGCGGGCAGGCGTAATGGGCGTGGTGCATGATGTATGGCGGGTGACGAAGGAGCTGCTGGAGGCGACGGCGTTGCCGTGGCCGTCCGAGGAGCGCGAAGAGCGGCTTCGGACGGTTGATCGATTGCTTCGGGAGCGCCAGGAGCTCCTTTGGAAGCTGCGTCCGCCGTACAGCGAGGAAGAGCAGCGGCTTGGCCGCGAGATCATCGCTTGGAATGAAGAAATTGAGAGGCGGCTTCACCGCGTGGGTGATGAGATTCGAAACGATTTGCGCATGGCGGGGGCGAAGCGGCAGGCGAACGCCCGCTATGTTCACCCGTACGAGCAGCCGCTTTCGATTGACGGGATGTTTTACGATAAAAAGCGATAAAGAAAAGGACAGCGCCGTGCTGTCCTTTTCGCTTCAAACTGCTTTCACAATCGTGATGTTCATCTGTTTCCGCAAGTCGATTTCATACGGGCTTTTCAGCTCCTCGCCCGCTGGATTTTTGATGACGCGGATGATGGGGCGGAGCGGGAAGCCCGGAAACACTTGCGAGACGAAGCCGACTTCTCCGGTGTTGAGCTTAACGGTCGTGGCGACCGGGTAGATGGCGATGTAGGAAAGAAACAGTTTAATGAGTTCAAAGTCGAGAACGCCGCCGGCGGCGGGATAGGTATTCGGCTGCCTCGTGCGGCGAGTATTGTCTTCGGTGGTAGCGCGCCGATGTCAAGGCGTCAAAAACGTCGGCGATGGCGACGATGCGGGCGTATTCGTGAATGTCATCGCCCGATAGGGCGAGCGGGTAGCCGTTGCCGTCGCACCGCTCATGGTGCTGCAAGGCGCAGTGGGCGGAAAAGAGCGAAATGTTGCGCTGGCGCCGCAAGAGTTCAAAGCCGAGATATGTATGACGGCGGACGATTTCCTTTTCCTCTTCCGTCAAGGCTCTTTTTTTCGCCAAAGTCCGTCAGGCAGCTGGGTCATGCCGATGTCAAACAGCAGCGCGCCGATGCCAAGGTCGAGCAGCTGCTGGGGGCGATACCCTTTGGCGATGCCGATGACACCGGCGATCGTGGCGACGTTGACTGAATGGTGGAAAAAGTATCCATTGGAAATGACCAAATCCGACAAGTTGATGAGCAAATCTTCTTGTTTTAGCAAATAATCCAAAATGTCTTTGAACACTTTTTCGTACTCTTTTCCTAAATCGAGGGAGGACACACGGCTGAGCAGCTTTTTTTGCTCGATCAAGGCCGTCATCGTCTCGTACACTTTTTTCACCGCCTGCTGGCGCACGGTCGGGCTGATGAGCGGGCGCGGGCGGATGTCATAGGTTTGTTTGTCGTCAATAATATAAATGTATTGAACCCCTTTTTGCGCCAACGAACGGATGTAGCCGTTTGTCAGCCGCACGCCGCGCGACAAAAGGACGCTGCCGTTGGCGGCGAACAAGTCGACAGCGAGCACGTCACCGCTTTTCGCATGGGAAATATGGATTTTTCGCATCGTTTCCACACTCCGTACTTTCCACACCAATTAAGAAAAAACACCCATGCCTGTTTTACCATATTTTCCTACAGTTTTCGCAAAATCTTCGAAAATATTTTTGATTGAAGCAGGGGTTTGATGGGTAATGAAAGAATGTAGGGATCTATAGTTTGAAAATAAGGAGTGGTCAGCGATGATGTATTACATTCGCGGGGAAAACATTGAAGTCACGCCAGCGCTGCGCGAGTACGTGGAGAAAAAAATCGGCAAGTTGGAGCGCTATTTCGACCGCACCGATGACGTGAATGTCCATGTCAATTTAAAAGTCTACAACGATGGACAAGGGAAAATCGAAGTGACCATTCCGATGCCGCATTTGTTGCTTCGGGCGGAAGAGCGCCATAACGATATGTATGCGGCGATCGATTTAGTGACGGATAAACTGGAGCGGCAAATCCGCAAACATAAAACGAAAGTCAATCGGAAGCTGCGCGACCGCGAGAAAGAAGCGAAGCTGGCCGCCCCTGTGCCAAGCGGCGCTGCTGCGGCGGAGGACGACGAGGAATTTGAAATCGTGCGCACGAAACACTTCAGCTTGAAGCCGATGGACAGCGAAGAAGCGATTTTGCAGATGAATTTGTTGGGGCACAACTTCTTCATTTTTACGAATGCCGAGACGAACCGGACGAACATCGTCTACCGCCGCAAAGATGGAAAATACGGATTGATCGAGGCGAATTAAACGGTTGCCTCTTGTGCGCATCCCCTGCTTTTTTGGGCAGGGGATGTTATAATATGCATGAGAAAAATCAAAATGGGGGAGAGCAATGGAGGAATTGTTGCGTCAAATTTTGTCCAAGTTGGACAACATGGAAAAAGGGTTTTTGGTGTTCCAAGAAGAAACTCGCCAACGGTTTGAGCAGATGGATGGCCGTTTGACGGAGATGAACGGACGCCTCGTCGGCCTCGAACGGGAAATGGGCGCGGTGAAAGAGCGGTTAGACCGTGTGGAAACGCGGTTGAAAGGCGTAGAGGCCCGATTGGACGGCGTAGAGACCCGGTTGGATGGTGTAGAGTTCCGATTGGACGGCGTGGAAACGCGGTTGAATGGTGTAGAGACCCGCTTGGACGGCGTGGAAACGCGATTGGGCGGCGTAGAGACCCGATTGGATGGCGTGGAAACTGAATTGACGGAAGTGAAAGAAACGCTTTATCGCGTCGAAACGCAGCTTGTGGATGATGTGCAAATCTTGCTTCGCAAAATTCACGAAAAAGTGGAGGAGAAAAGTTTTGAAATTTATGCGCTGAATCGGCGGCTTCACCATGCGGAAGCGGCGATTGAGCAACTTCAGTCCAAGTTGTGATCCCCTCTCTTGGACATGCCCCCTCTTGAAGCCTGTGCAACAGTTGTCACTGATCCCTGTATAATGATATGATGATGAAGAAGTGAGTCCATGAAAAATAAGGAGCGTTTCCTATGCTTGGAGTCTTAAAAAAAGTATTTGACCCGAACAAGCGTCATTTGGCAAGGCTTGAGAAAATTGCCGATCAAGTCGACGCGCTCGGTCCGGAGATGGCCCGACTGTCCGATGAACAGTTGCGGCAAAAAACCGAGGAATTCAAAGCCCGCTACCAACAAGGCGAATCGCTCGATGATTTGCTTGTCGAGGCGTTTGCCGTTGTGCGCGAAGGGGCGAAGCGCGTCCTCGGTTTGTACCCATATAAAGTGCAAATTATGGGCGGCGTCGTTTTGCATGAGGGCGACATCGCCGAGATGAAAACGGGTGAAGGGAAAACGTTGACGGCGACGATGCCCGTCTATTTGAACGCCTTGACGGGGCGCGGCGTGCATGTCGTGACGGTCAACGAATACTTGGCGACGCGCGATGCGACGGAAATGGGCAAACTGTATGAGTTTTTAGGCATGACTGTCGGGTTGAACTTAAGCGGCATGTCGCGCGAGGAGAAGCAAGCGGCGTACAACGCCGACATTACGTACGGGACGAACAACGAGTTTGGCTTTGACTATTTGCGCGACAACATGGTGCTTTATAAGGAGCATATGGTGCAGCGGCCGCTGCATTTTGCCGTGATCGACGAGGTTGACTCGATTTTGATCGATGAAGCGCGGACGCCGCTCATCATTTCAGGGACGGCGCAGAAGTCGACCAAGCTGTATGTGCAGGCGAACGCGTTTGTCCGCACGCTGCGCAAAGATGTCGATTACACATACGATGAAAAATCGAAAAGCGTCCAGCTGACGGAAGAAGGAATGAACAAAGCCGAGCGGGCGTTTGGCATCGACAACTTGTTTGATTTGAAGCACGTGACGCTCAACCACCATATTCAGCTGGCGCTGCGGGCGCATGTTGTGATGCAGCGCGATGTCGACTACGTCGTGCAAGACGGAAAAGTGATCATCGTCGACCCGTTCACCGGGCGCTTGATGCATGGCCGCCGCTACAGCGATGGGCTTCATCAAGCCATTGAGGCGAAGGAAGGGCTCGAGATTCAAAACGAGTCGATGACGTTGGCCACGATTACGTTCCAAAACTATTTCCGCATGTATGAAAAACTCGCGGGGATGACGGGGACGGCGAAAACAGAAGAGGAAGAGTTCCGCAACATTTACAATATGCGCGTCGTCGTCATTCCGACGAACCGCCCGGTGATCCGGGAGGACCGTCCGGATTTGATTTATCGGACGATGGAAGGGAAGTTCCGCGCCGTGGTTGAGGACATCGCCGCCCGCCATGCGAAAGGGCAGCCGGTGTTGGTCGGCACGGTGGCGATCGAGACGTCGGAGCTGTTGTCGGAGATGTTGAAAAAACGCGGCATCCCGCACAACGTCTTAAACGCGAAAAACCATGCGAAAGAGGCGGAGATCATCGCCCAAGCAGGACAAAAAGGCGCGGTGACGATCGCGACGAACATGGCCGGGCGCGGGACGGACATTAAGCTTGGCGAAGGGGTCAAGGAGCTTGGCGGATTGGCCGTCATCGGCACGGAGCGTCACGAAAGCCGGCGGATTGACAACCAGCTGCGCGGCCGCTCGGGACGCCAAGGCGATCCGGGGGTGTCGCAGTTCTATTTGTCGCTTGAGGATGAGTTGATGCGCCGCTTCGGTTCCGAGAGCTTGATGGCGATGATGGACCGCCTGGGGATGGACGATTCGCAGCCGATCCAAAGCAAAATGGTGACACGGGCCGTTGAGTCGGCGCAAAAACGGGTCGAAGGCAACAACTTCGACGCCCGCAAGCAACTGCTTCAATATGACGATGTCCTGCGCGAACAGCGGGAAATCATTTACCGCCAGCGCTATGAAGTGCTTGATTCCGACAACTTGCGCGACATTATCGAAAAGATGATCCAATCGGTGATCGAGCGCGTCGTCAACGCTCATACGCCGAAAGAAGAGGTTCCGGAAGAATGGAATTTGAAAGGGCTCGTTGAGTATCTCAACGCCCATCTGCTTCCGGAAGGGGATGTAACGGAAGCTGACTTGCGCGGCAAAGAGCCCGAAGAGATGATCGAGCTGATTTGGGAAAAAGTAAAAGTGCGCTATGATGAGAAAGAAGCGCAAATCCCGCCGGAACAAATGCGCGAGTTTGAACGCGTCGTCGTCTTGCGCGCCGTCGATATGAAATGGATGAACCATATCGACGCGATGGAGCAGCTCCGCCAAGGCATCCATTTGCGCGCCTACGGGCAAGTCGACCCGCTGCGCGAATACCAAATGGAAGGCTATGCGATGTTTGAAAACATGATTGCCGCGATTGAAGAGGAAGTCGCCACCTATATCATGAAGGCGGAAATCCACCATAACCTTGAGCGCCAAGAGGTGGCCAAAGGCGAAGCGGTTCACCCGAAAGAAGACGGCGAAGAGCCGAAGAAAAAACCGGTCCGCAAGGCGGTGCGCGTCGGCCGCAACGATCCGTGCCCGTGCGGGAGCGGGAAGAAATATAAACATTGTTGCGGAAGAACGGTGTAACGGTTTATAAATAATAGGGGGGCGCTGCCTCCCTTTTGAATGGCAGATATGAACCATTGACATACTATATTCATGATGAGGTGAGGACAACATGATCGATTTGGTGGAAATTAAGCAAGAGCTTGAGAAAATGGCTAAGCGATTAGCGGAAATCAGGGGGTCTCTTTGACCTCGAAGCGAAGCAGGAGCGCATTCGCGAATTAGAGGAGCAAATGGCCGCGCCCAACTTTTGGGATGACCAGAAGGCGGCGCAGGCGGTCATTTCCGAAGCGAATGCGCTCAAAGATCTCGTCGAGGAATTTTCTTCACTGGAAGAACGGTTTGACAACTTGGAAGTGACGTACGAATTGCTCAAGGAGGAGCCGGATGACGAGCTCCAAGCTGAGCTGGTCGAGGAAGCGAAAAAGCTGACAAAAGACTTCAGCGAGTTTGAGTTGCAGCTGCTGCTCAATGAGCCGTATGATCAAAACAACGCTATTTTGGAGCTCCACCCGGGCGCGGGCGGCACGGAGTCGCAAGACTGGGCGTCGATGTTGTTGCGCATGTACACGCGCTGGGCGGAGAAAAAAGGGTTCAAAGTCGAGACGCTCGACTACCTCCCGGGCGAGGAAGCGGGGATTAAAAGCGTCACGCTGCTCATTAAAGGGCATAACGCTTACGGCTACTTAAAAGCGGAAAAAGGGGTGCACCGCCTTGTGCGCATCTCCCCGTTTGATGCCTCGGGCCGCCGCCATACGTCGTTCGTCTCGTGCGAAGTCGTGCCGGAGATGGATGATAACATTGAAATTGAGATCCGGCCGGAAGAGCTGAAAATCGACACGTACCGCTCGAGCGGAGCGGGCGGGCAGCACGTCAACACGACCGACTCGGCCGTGCGCATCACTCACTTGCCGACTGGCATTGTCGTGACGTGTCAGTCGGAGCGGTCGCAAATTAAAAACCGCGAAAAAGCGATGAATATGTTGAAGGCGAAATTGTACCAAAAGAAACTCGAGGAACAGCAGGCCGAACTCGCTGAGCTGCGCGGCGAGCAAAAAGAAATCGGCTGGGGCAACCAAATTCGTTCGTACGTCTTCCATCCGTATTCGCTTGTCAAAGACCATCGGACGAACGTCGAGGTCGGCAATGTGCAAGCGGTGATGGATGGGGAAATTGATGTGTTTATTGACGCGTATTTGCGTGCGAAGTTGAAGTAAAGGGCGATCATCGGATCGTCCTTTTTTTGCTTCAAAATCGTGTTTTGGCCTTTTGACGCATCTATGCTTTCGTGATACGCTGAAGGTAATGATAAGGAAAAAGGAGGGCGATGGCTTTGGCTGTGCGCAAACAATTGCTTTACGAACTGATTGACCGGTTGGATGAAACGGATCATCAAACCGCGTACGATTTTTTGATGTACTTGCTTGATCGGTCCAGAAAGGAACGAATGGTATGGGAGCGGATTGACGAAACAGATGAAGAAGAAGCGTTGACGGAAGAAGAGCGCCAGCAGCTGCAAAGCGATGAAGGATATATCACCGGGGGAGAAGCCAAGCGTGAATTCGGGCTACAAGTTGATTTACCGTAAGGCTGCAGTCAAATTCATCGCTAGGCAAGAAAAAGAGGTTCAAGAACGGTTGGCCTCTGGGTTGCAAGGTCTGCTTGCGATCCCACCACAGGGGGATATTAAAAAGTTGAAGGGGCAGGATGGATTATATCGGCTGCGAATCGGAACATATCGTGTGTTGTTTCGCATCGATCATGATGAACGAATCATCTATATTGAGGCGATCGGCAACCGCGGGGATGTGTATTGAGGCTTGTATTTTTTGGCTAGGGCGATCATCGGATCGTCCTTTTTTCCTTTATCATAGCAGACCGTTATCGCGTTAACTGGCTGTCATTTACTTGCCAAAACGGGCATGCTATACTCACAGAGGAAGGTGGGGAAGCATGCGGAAGCGAAGAGAGAAGACCATGCCTCCGACGTTGGAGGGAGCTTTGGAGTATGTGTATGTTCTGGTCGGCGCGGCAGTTGTCGCGGTGGCGTTTAACGTGTTTTTGCTGCCGAATCGGATCGCCTCGGGCGGGGTAAGCGGCGTGAGCACGATTATGCACGCGCTGTTTGGCATTGAGCCTGCCTACGTCCAATGGGCGCTCAACATTCCGCTCTTTATCGCTGGCGTTGTGCTGCTAGGCCGGCAGTTTGGCGTCAAGACGTTTGTCGGGACGGTGTTTTTGCCGTTGGTCGTCTACATGACGAAAGGTATGGAGCCGGCGACGACGAATCCGCTTCTTGGCGCGATCTTTGGCGGTATCGGTGTCGGGCTCGGCCTTGGCATTGTATTTCGCGGCCGCGCTTCGACGGGTGGCACCGATTTGGCGGCGCAAATCATCCATAAATATACCGGGCTATCGCTCGGCATGTGTGTGATTTTGATTGACGGCTTGATCGTGTTGACCGCGGCGTTTGTCTTTGACATTGAGCGAGCGCTCTACGCGCTGATCGCCTTGTATGTGACGAGCAAAACGATCGACCTCGTCCAAGTTGGGCTTGGCTATTCGAAAATTGCCTTGATTATTACCAATGAAGAGGAAAAAGTGCGCCGCGCCATTTTGCACGAAATCGATCGCGGGGTGACGCGGCTGCCGGCGTACGGTGGTTACACCGAACACGAACGGCCGGTACTGATGTGCGTCGTCGCGCAATCCGAGTTCACGAAATTGAAACAATTGGTCCGAACCATTGATCCGACAGCGTTTGTCGTCGTGGCCAACGCCGTCGAAGTGCTTGGAGAGGGATTTCAACGTACGTAAAACGGAAAAAATCGGTTATAATAAAAGAGAATGAAATTTTTGTTTTCTGGGGGGAGTTCGCCATGAAGTGGAAGTTGGCTGCGATGTTCCTTGGCGTTTCGCTCGCGCTTGCCGCGTGCGGCGGTGGCGGGGACAACGCTGGGAACAACAACGGCAACAATGGTGGAGGAGATACCGCCGCGTCCGCCGAGCAAATTTATAAACAAAACTGTGCGTCCTGTCATGGACAAGACTTGTCGGGCGGGGTCGGCCCGAACTTGCAAAAGGTTGGAAGCAAGTACTCCAAAGAGCAGATCAAAGAGATCATTGCCAACGGCCGCGGCGCCATGCCGGCCGGAATCATTAAAGGGGAAGACGCTGATAAAGTGGCGGAATGGCTCGCTTCGAAAAAATGAAAAGGATCACCGCATGTGCACCGTCTGGTTGAACCGAAAACCAGACGGTGTGTTTTTTTGGGCCGTTTTTCCTACTCTTGCTTTTGTTGGCCATTTGAAATATAAATGTAAAATTCGACAATAGAAAATCGTGTTATAATAATCTTTGCGGAATTTTGCAGGATTCATTCGAAACAGCTCGAGAAAGGGCAACAGGAAAGTCGAAAATAGGTGATGATGATGATTGAAATGCAAGATGTATACAAAACGTATCCAAACGGCGTTGTGGCGTTAAACGGCATCAACGTTCGCATCAAGCAAGGAGAATTCGTCTATGTCGTTGGACCCAGCGGAGCTGGGAAGTCGACGTTTATTAAGATGATGTACCGCGAGGAAAAGCCGACGAGCGGCAAAATCATCGTCAATGGCGTGAACCTCGCTAAAATCAAAGACAGCAAAGTCCCGTTGCTGCGCCGCAACATCGGCGTTGTGTTTCAAGATTTCAAGCTGCTTCCGAAGCTCAATGTCTATGAAAATGTGGCGTTTGCGTTGGAAGTCATTGAAGAATCGCCGAAAGCGATCCGCAAAAAAGTGATGGAAGTACTCGACTTAGTCGGCCTCAAACATAAAGTCCGCTCTTACCCGAACGAACTGTCCGGGGGCGAACAGCAGCGCGTTTCGATTGCCCGCTCGATTGTCAATTCCCCCAAAATCGTCATTGCCGATGAACCAACAGGGAACTTGGATCCAGAAACGTCATGGGGAATTATGGAGTTGTTTGAGAAAATCAACGACCGGGGCACAACGATTGTGATGGCGACCCACAACAAAGAGATCGTCAACGCGACTCGTCGGCGCGTCATCGCCATCGAAAACGGAAAAATTGTCCGTGACGAGGCGAAGGGGGAATACGGTTATGACGCTTAATACGTTCAAGCGCCACGTTCGGGAGAGCATGAAAAGCCTCGGCCGCAACGGTTGGATGACATTTGCGTCCGCGAGCGCCGTCACGGTGACGTTGTTGCTTGTCGGTGTCTTTTTTGTCGTCATGTTTAACATCAACCATTTCGCCAAAAAAGTCGAAAACGATGTCGAAATTCGCGTCCATATCGAGCTGACCGCTGACAGCCGGCAAAAAGACGCCTTGCGCCGGCAAATTGAAGCCATTCCAAACGTGAAGGAAGTGCGCTATTCATCAAAGGACGAAGAGCTGAAGCGGCTGATCAAAAGCATGGGGGAGGAAGGCTCGTCGTTCCGCTTATTTGAACAGGACAACCCACTAAGCGATGTATACGTCGTGAAAGCGACCCATCCGCAAGATACAGTGAAAATCGCCAAACAAATCGAAACATTGCCGTTCGTTCATAAAGTCAATTATGGCCAAGGGACGGTCGAGAAGCTGTTTGACGCGCTGAAAGTGGCGCGCAACGTTGGGCTCGTGCTCATTCTCGGATTGTTGTTTACGGCGATGTTTCTCATTTCCAACACGATCAAAATTACGATTTTCGCCCGCCGCCGCGAGATTGAAATCATGCGGCTCGTGGGCGCGACGAACGGGTTTATCCGCTGGCCGTTTTTTTTGGAAGGGCTATGGCTTGGAATGCTCGGCGCTCTCTTCCCGATCGCGGCGCTTTCGATCGTGTACTACAACGTGTATCAGGTGTATGAACAGTGGGTTTCCTTGCCGTTTTTTGAACTTCTTCCGTTTTCGCCGTTTATGTGGCAGTTAAGCGGGCTGCTGCTAGTGATTGGCGCCGGCATCGGCGTCTGGGGAAGCGTTATGTCTGTGCGCAAGTTTTTAAAAGTATAAATGATAGAAAGGGAGAGGGGAAAGATGAAAAAGAAACGCATGTTGGCGCTCGCTGTTGCCGGGGCGCTTGGGCTGGGCATTCTCCCGCCGGCAGCGAACGCCGTCAGTACGCGCGACATCGAGCAGAAGCGGGATGAAATGAATTCGCTGCGTTCGAAGCGGTCCGATGTCGAGCAAAAAATCAATGAGGCGCAAAAAACGATCGAATCGCTTCGCTCGCAACAGCGCCAAGTTGCCAATGACATTCAAAAACTCAACGTGGCGATTGACGAAACGAGCGGCAAAATCCGCAACGTCAGCAAAGATATTGATGAAACCGAGCAGGCGATCGAGACACTGAAACAAGAGATTGCCGAAATTCAAGAGCGGATTGAAAAGCGGAACGAAATTTTAAAAGGGCGGATGCGTTCGCTTCAGGAAAGCGGCGGGGCGATCAGCTACTTGCAAGTATTGCTTGGCGCCCAAAGCTTCAGCGACTTCATCGACCGGATGAGCGCTGTCACCACGATTATGAAAGCGGACCAGCAAATCATCCGTGAACAGGAAGCGGACAAAGCGCTGAAAGAAAAAAAGGAAACAGAATTGACCGAAAAGCGGAACAAGCTGCAGGCGGATTTGCAAGAATTGAAGCAGCTGCAGGCTGAACTGGCTGGCCAGCTGGAACAAAAAAATCGCCTGATGGCCGATTTGAAGCAAAAAGAGGAAGAAGAGCATGATCATAAGATGGCGCTTGAAGAAGAAAAAGAACTGATCGCCAAACAAGAAGCGGCGGTGAAAGAGCAGCTTGCCGAACTCGAACGGCAAAAACGGGCCGAAGAAGAAGCGAAACAGAAGGGACGTACATATACCGCGCCAAACGATGGAGGATCGTCATCAGAAGAAGCGCCATCGGGCGGCAGCACACCGCCTGTGTCGAGCGGGGCCTTCACCCGTCCAGCCAACGGTCCGATCACCTCGGGCTTTGGCTACCGGTTTGGCGGCACGGACTTCCATCCCGGGGTCGACATTGGCAAGCGAGCTCCTGTTGTGCCGGTTGTCGCGGCAGCGGACGGCATTGTGTTCCGCTCCTACTATTCTAGCAGCTACGGCAACGTCATTTTCGTCAGCCATGTGATTAATGGGCAAACCTATACGACCGTGTATGCTCATTTAGAAGCGCGTCTTGTCGGCGAAGGGCAGCACGTTCGCAAAGGACAAGTCATCGGTTATATGGGTAATACTGGAAATTCGACCGGTCCGCACCTTCATTTTGAACTGCACCGCGGCGGCTGGAACCCAGGAAAAACGAATGCGGTCGATCCGCGTAATTACATCGCTTTCTAAATTCTGCTATACGCAACTTGTCTGTCTATGAGACGGACAAGTTGCGTATTTTTTTGATTGATTTGACATCAAGGAAAACGGTTTGGCTGCACCACATCCCCCCTTGACTCTGTACCTTAGTACACTGTTTATCTTTCCGATTTGGAAGCCGGGCATGAGCTGACGTTTACCCAGCCGGAAGGGCGGAACATCTTTGTCTTTGTCATTGAGGGGGATTTGGCGTTAAACGGTGAGGCCCATCTCGAACGGCGCGATGCGGCCCGTATTACGGACACGCCGGCGCTTCGCTTGGTGACGAACGAAGGAGCGCAGTTCATGCTCATTGATTTGCCCAAAGAGGAGTAAGAGCATTTCGTTTTTGTGCGGTTCATTCGTTTGACGGCCACTTCGGATGCGGCTAAAAAGACGAATCAAAAAGAGGCATCGTTCGCCAAAATGGCGGGGGGTGCCTCTTTTTTCCGCGCCCGTATGAGTTGAGAAATCAAAACGCAGCGTGTAAACTAGTAAAGGATAGACAACGAATGAGCATACTCGGTACAAGCCTAACATATGATGGAGATAAAGGCATGGCACGGCGTTTGGGCGGTGCTTTTCCTTTTCTCATTGGCGTTAGAGGCATCCGCTTGTTTCGCCGAAGGAGAACGAAGAGACCCCCTTTCCCTTCCGTTGCAGGCAATGGAAAGGGCAGGTTTAGGGTGAGGAGGAAACAACGTGAAGAAAACGACAACGGCCGCACTCATGGCCATCTCGATGCTCATCGGGGCCGGCGGGACGTATGCCGGTTTGCAGCTGGCTGGCGGAGCAGAAGACGGGCCGATGCCGGAGGCCATTTCTGAGGAACTGTCCAAGACGGCCAGCGATCATGACGAAATGAAAAAAATCCGCCAGGCGTACGAACTCATTAAAAACCGGTATGTGGAAAAAGTGGATGAAGAAACATTAACGGAAGGCGCCATTCAAGGGATGATCGACACGCTCCATGATCCGTATTCCGTCTACATGGATGCGGAAACGACGGAGCAGTTCAATGAGTCGCTCGACTCGTCGTTTGAAGGAATCGGCGCCGAAGTGAGCATGATCGACGGCAAGGTGACGATCGTCGCTCCGATCAAAAATTCGCCGGCGGAAAAAGCGGGGCTGAAGCCGAACGACCAAATTTTGCGAGTGAACGGGGAAAGCCTAGAGGGGCTTGACTTGTATGAAGCGGTGCTGAAAATCCGCGGCAAAAAAGGGACGACAGTGGAGCTTGACATTTTGCGCCCGGGCGTCAAAAACGTGATGAAAGTCAAAGTCGTCCGCGACGAAATTCCGATTCAGACGGTGTATGAGTCGGTCAAAACGTATGAAGGCAAAAAGGCCGGCTATTTGCAAATTACATCATTCTCGGAAAACACGGCCGCCGATTTTAAAAAGAAACTGGCGAAGCTTGAGGCCGAACATATTGATGGCTTGATCATCGATGTGCGCGGCAACCCGGGCGGCTATTTGCAAAGCGTTGAGGAAATTTTGAAGCAACTCATCCCGAAAGGCAAACCATATGTGCAAATTGAAGAACGCGATGGCGATCGGCAAAAGTTTTATTCCGATTTAACGGCGAAAAAGCCATACCCGATCGTCGTGCTCATCGACAAAGGAAGCGCATCGGCGTCAGAGATTTTGGCCGGAGCGATGAAGGAAGCGGGCGGCTACAAGCTGGTCGGCGAGGCAACGTTCGGCAAAGGGACGGTGCAGCAGGCGATCCCGATGGGCGACGGCAGCAACATCAAATTGACGCTGTACAAATGGCTGACGCCAGACGGGCATTGGATCCATAAAAAAGGGATCAAGCCGGATGTCGCGGTGGCGCAGCCGGATTATTTCCACGTCGCTCCGCTTCATGTCGAAAAACCGCTTCGGTATGACATGAACGACGAGCAAATCGCCAATGCGCAAAAAATGCTCAAAGGGCTTGGCTTCAACCCGGGCCGCACGGACGGCTACTTCAGCAAAGACACCGAGCAAGCCGTCCAAGCGTTCCAAAAAGCGAATCAGCTCCCGGTTACGGGGCGAATCGATGAGACGACGGCGGATGTGTTGCAAACGAAAATCATGGAAGCCGTCCGCGATCCGAAGCATGATGTGCAGTTGAAAAAAGCGCTTGGCGTGTTGTTTCCGTCGCGCGCGAGCCAATGATGACGAGTAAAGAGAAAAGGGTGCCTCTGACAACGCAGAGGCACCCTTTTCTTTGTGACTGATTTGCCTGTGGACTATCGCTGGCTTCCTACAAATGGGCTGGTGTTTTCTCCTTTTCTGATGGAAGCGGCAGCTGCACGGTTTTTTCGACCGCAAACCGGGGCCGCCGTTTCACCTCTTGATACATTTTGCCGATGTATTCCCCGATGAGGCCGAGGCTCATGAGCACCAGCCCGCCGATGAACCAAATGGAGATCATGAGCGACGTCCAGCCTGATTCGGCGTGCCCGAGAAGTTTGCTGATGAGGGCGTACAGCCCGGATGCACCGCTCGCGAGAAAGGCCAAAAAACCGATGAGCGTAATGGCGCGAATCGGTGCGACGCTCAAGGACGTGATGCCGTCAAAGGCGAAGGCAAGCATCTTTTTGAGCGGGTATTTCGACTGTCCAGCCCACCGCTCATGCCGGTCGTAAAAGACGCACGTCGAGCGGAAGCCGACGAGCGGAACCAACCCGCGCAAAAAGAGATTGACTTCCGTATAACGGCTCAGTTCATCGAGCGCCCGCTTGCTCATCAGCCGGAAGTCGGCATGGTTGTAAATCAGCTCGATTCCGATGGCCCTCATGAACCGATAAAAGGCTTGGGCGGTCGTACGCTTGAACCACGTGTCTGTCTTTCGGCTCCGCCGCACGCCATACACGATGTCATATCCTTCGCGGTATTTTTGCACAAATTCGCGGATCGCCTCCACATCGTCTTGCAAATCGGCGTCAATGGATACGGCGCAATCGGCGTACGCGCGAACCGTTTCGAGTCCAGCGAGCAGCGCCCGCTGATGGCCGACGTTGCGCGCGAGCTTGATGCCCGCCACGAAAGGATTTCGCTCGCTTTCTTCTTCAATGAGCGCCCATGTCCGGTCGCGGCTGCCGTCGTCGACAAACACGATATGGCTGCCGATGGCGACTGCTCCTTCTTCGAGCAGCTGCTCAAGCAAAGCGGTCAGCCGCCGGGCCGTTTCTGGCAGCACTTCTTCTTCGTTGTAGCAGGGGACGACGATGGCTAACAATGGTTTGTCCACCATGTTTCTTACCTCCCTTTCACTCCACTTCGTACACATAAATTTTCCAGACTGACTGTCGATCAGTGAACGCCCGCAAGAAGCGGAGATGGATGTCGCGGGCGTTTTCGATCGGAACGGAGGAAAAAATGTACTTGCCACCAAGCTGTTTGAACGCCTTTGTGTCGATCTCGAAATGACGGATGACCTTATGCGAGCGTTTCGTGAACATGTAATGTTTCCCGAGCTCTGCCGAAAACAAATAGACGCGGTTGCCCCAATGGTCGAAATAGTCTTTCAGCACGGGGCTTTTGTCTAATTCTTTGGCAATGATGCGGCGGAACTTCCGCTTATACGATAACGGGTAAAAATTGTTGTACGTATCGAGCGTATAAAACCCGTTGTATTGGGCGATGGCCGGGTGAAGTCCAACGCTGGCGACGCGGTAGGACGATACCGGCTTGCCGATGTATTGCTTGATTTTGGTAAATAAATGTTCGGAATAAAACTGCTCGAACGATGGGGTGCCAGCGAGGCGATAGCGGATTTCTTCATTAAACCCGCCAAGCAAAAGCAGCTGCAGCGCCAAGGCGATCGGCACGAGGCGCCGCCATGCGGTCCGTTCCTTGGCTAAGATTTGCAAGGCCAAGGCAAAATCGATGTAAATGACCATCGGCCGCAAAAAATGGAAGCGGGCGAAATTGAACGTATTCAAAAGGGAAATTCGTTCTTTCAGCGGCTGCCACCCTTTGTAAAACCAAAACGCATACCAAGCCGATAAGGCGATGTTCAACCAAAACAACAAAAGGAAGCGTCGCTCCAATGGCCCGCGCTGATGGCGGCGCAAAACGAGAAAAAACGCTGCCCAAAGCACCGGCAAGATGATCGGCCCATGGACGGTCATCACATGCGTATGGCCGAGCACATAATTTTTCAACGTTAAACGAAGGCAATGGACGAAGCTGAGCCGCGAGGAGAGGAACTCGTTCCGGCTCGTCGGTTCGCCGCTGAAGACAAGCGAGTACACGAGGCGGTACTCGATGGCCAAAAAGATGCCAGTCATGAGGGCGATCGCGGCGAAAAACCGCTTGTTCCATTGCTTGCGGACAACGCCGTCAAACAGCCACACCGCCGTCATCGCGGCGAGGAAAAAGAAAAATCCGAGCACAAAGCTGGCGTAAAACGGAAGCAAGATGATCGCCAGCCATTCTTTCCATGTCGCTTCTCCGTTGCGGATCGACAGAAACGCCCAAAGCGCCAGCGGCATGCCGAGCGTGCTTAACATGCCGGACGGCCAAAACGGTGTCAGCGCAAAAGCAAGCGCCGCCCCGACGCGAATGAGCCATGATTCCGGTGAAGACAAAAAGTGGCGCCTGAGCAGCCAATACATGCCTAAAAAGGCGAATACCCTCGTGATCGTTTGGCTGATGGCGTACGCCACCATGGAGGGAAACAAAGCGTGCAGCCACACGATGCCGCTGAATTCAGTGCCGAAGGCGTTGCGCGGCAACCCGTTGATCACTTGCGGAATCACGGCGTCAAGCGGGCCAAACAATTGTCCACTTCGGGCAAGCACGCGGTACCAGGCGATGTTTGAGTCCATATTGTCATGGACACGAATGTGAGCATGCTCGCCGAGAAGGTAAAGCGGGGAAAGATAGAGCGCTAAGATAAGAAAGGAAGCGGCGATGGCCCTGC
Organism: Geobacillus sp.; assembly: GCF_017515625.1. Lineage (NCBI taxonomy): Bacteria > Bacillati > Bacillota > Bacilli > Caryophanales > Anoxybacillaceae > Geobacillus > Geobacillus sp. The sequence goes on along the minus strand of NZ_JAFWFM010000181.1, from coordinate 212 downwards.
GTTCAATCTGTTTCACTTGTTGCTCCCCCTTTTTGGACAGGTGTAGCATTGGCAACACGGGACATTATACATTATAAACTGTAGATGAGCATTTTTCATTACAATAATTTCCATGGTTAGAGAGACAAACAGGGTACCCCTTACGCGATACGGAGCTGTTTTTTGATCACATCAATGGGAATCTCTTGCTTCGCAGCGTCATAAATGAACTC
>NZ_JAFWFM010000020.1:0-25866 GCF_017515625.1 Geobacillus sp. | reverse complement strand
GATCAATTTTATAGTTTTGTGTACAATTCATCTGAAGTCCTCCTTGGTATGGTGAGTGATGTGGTTGACACCCCTGCATCATACCAAGAGGGCTTTTTTTGATCAAGTCCCCGGAAAAGCTCCTAACGGGAATGCTCCTTTAAAAACTCATACCACCATATTATGAGGAAGATAACATTTTTTTCATTTCAATCATTTCTTTGGCGATGCGGGCGGCTGTCAAAAAGTCCTTTCTTCGCTCCGCTTCCGTTTTTTCTTGTTCTTTTACCTTTAGCATTAACCATTTTGGGCGATTCAACACATGCCTGATATAATCCTCGAGCTCCTGTTCGGAAACGTCATCTGCGATCAATAAAAGCGACAGCTCGCTCGCGAGCGGCTGCAACTCGCCGGGGATTCTTGAGATGAGCGCACCCGGGTCGGCTTCATGCCCTTCTTCGTAAAAGGCGTAAATATAAGCGGCTAACGCCCGATGCTCCTCGATGTTAAACCGGCCGCCAATCCGCTCTTGAACGACCAGCGCCACATCGCGGCTTCTCATCATATGAGCAAGCAGCAACCGTTCCGCATTTTGAAAAGCCGGCAGCAACTTTTTCGCCAGCATCGGCCGCGCCGTTTCCCCATCGGGCGCCTCCCGCGGCTTTGTCCTCTCGCGCTGGCTGCGGGACAGCTGCTCATGAAGAGCGGAAAGCGACAACGAAAACTCTTCGGCGAGCTGGCGCAAATAATAATCTTGTTCCACCGGGCTCGACAGCTTGCCGATCTCCCGGAGCGCTTCATCAATATAGCGGAGCCGCTCCCCTTCGTGCTGCAAATTTTTTCCGCGCCGCAAATACGCCATTTTAAACGCCACGAGCGGTCGGGCGGCAGCCACTTCTCCGGCAAACCGTTCACCGCCATAAACACGTATATATTCATCCGGGTCAAGACCGTTCGGAAGGGATGCCACCTTGACGCGGCATCCCAATGCGCTCAGCTGCTCAGCAGCGCGCCAAGCGGCTTCGATCCCGGCGCTGTCGCCGTCATAACAAATCGTTATAGTGTCCGCATGGCGGCGCAAAATGCGCGCCTGCTCCTCGGTCAGCGACGTCCCCATCGTCGCAATGGCATAATCGATGCCGGCCTGCGCTGCGGAAATGACATCGGCAAACCCTTCGACAAGCAGCGCCTCCTGCCGCTTGCGGATCGGCACCCGCGCCGCATGAAAGTGGTATAGAATCGCCCCTTTGCGGAAAACGGGCGTTTCTGGGCTGTTGACATATTTCGGATGCCCTTCGCCGAGCAGGCGGCCGGAAAACCCCACCGTTTCGCCGCGGTGGTCGTGAATCGGAAACATAATGCGGTTCCGGAACCGGTCGACGTATCGCCCGTCCTCTTTTTTCGTCAACAACCCCGCCTTTTCCATCACCGGAAGAGAAAAGGAATGGCTCTCCAGCAACTTGGCCGCCGCATCAGGTGCATCCGGGGCATAGCCGATTTCAAACCGGTCGATCGTTTCTTTTGTCCATCCGCGCGCCTGCAAGTAATCAAGCGCGGCTTGTCCTTCTTTTGTATGGACAAGCAAATGATGGTAAAATCGTTTCAGCAAGGCATGCGCTTCCGTCATCGCCTTCGCCTCGTCCGTCTGACCATCATCGCGCCCGCGAACATCCAGCTCATAGACGGACAAATCGACGCCTGCCTTGGCTGCAAGCCGTTTGGCCGCTTCCACAAACGGAATGCCCTCGATGTCCATTAAAAACGTGAAGGCATTCCCTCCTGCTCCGCAACCGAAGCAGTGGAAAATTTGCTTTTCCGGAGAAACGGAAAACGACGGCGTCTTTTCCCCATGAAAGGGGCATAAGCCAAAATAGTTGCGGCCCTGCCGTTTCAGCTGGACGTATTCGCCGATGACATCCACAATATCGACGCCGCGGCGAATGGCTTCAATCGTTTCTTCGGGAATGCGATGTCCCATACGAACAACCCCGTATCATAATTTAATTTATTCTCGGCTGTCAGCCGATTTCCCTTTTACTTTCGACAAATTTTTTCAATTCCTCCGTTTTGCCTTCCCCCTTGCCCGCAACAGCCGGCCCTCCCAATCCGCCCGCCGCCTCCGTAAAGCAAACGGCGTCAAGCTGGCGAAAGGGCGCTTCGATATATTATATTTCAAGGCCAAAGGGAACATTTCATTTTTTTGACTTTGTTGCAGCGGACAACCTGGCCCCTAAAGCAAGGGAAGGCTTCACACTCCCTATTATTCTACATCATCCCCAAAAATCCTTCTTTTTTTTTCGGGCGCCCGGCGGTTTTTGTCGAAAACTTTTCCCTTTGTTTTCCTTGACAAACAGCTATAAATAGTTTACTCGACTTATGCCCACTCTAAACCTATGCAGGGTCATTTTTCCCGCAATTTTTTATTATAATATAACTCAGGGACGTATGCCATAAAAAAGCGCACGATTACCGGCAGGAAATCGTGCGGACAAAACAGGCGGATCCAACGTTCTTAACACTTCAACTTTTTCATAATGATGCTTGCCGTTTCTTCCACAGCTTTGTTCGTTACATCGATGACATCGCAGCCGATTTTTTTTACGACTTCGTCAAAATAAGCCAGCTCTTCTTTAATGCGATCCATGTTCGCATAGATGGCTTGGTCGTTCAAGCCGAGCGATTTCAAACGCTCGCGGCGGATCGACAGCAGCTTGTCCGGGCTGATTTTCAAACCGAAGCATTTGCCTGGCCCGACTTGAAACAGCTGCTCGGGCGGCTCGACTTCCGGAACGATCGGTACGTTTGCCACCTTCAGCCGCTTATGCGCCAAGTATTGCGACAGCGGCGTTTTCGATGTGCGCGATACGCCGATCAACACAATATCAGCGCGCAAAATGCCGCGTGGGTCGCGGCCGTCGTCGTATTTGACGGCGAATTCGATCGCTTCGATTTTTTTGAAGTAATCTTCGTCGAGCACGCGCACCTGGCCCGGCTCATACCTTGGCGTCAGCTGGAACAAGCCGCTCATTTTTTCGATGAGTGGGCCGATGATATCGTAAGCGACCACCCCTTCGCGCGCCGCCTCGGCAAGCAAAAATTCGCGCATTTCCGGAATAACGAGCGTAAAGGCAATAATGGCTTGGTTCATTTTGGCCAACGCGACCACTTCGGCTAACGTCGTTTTATCCTCTACGTATGGAACGCGCTTGATTTGAACCGGCGAGGCGTAAAACTGGCTGGCCGCCGCCTTGACGACAAGCTCAGCCGTCTCTCCGCCCGAGTCGGATACGACATAAACGAGGCGTTGATTCATTTTGTTCCTCCTTTTCGCTCACACATCGTCTTTGGCTAATGAGACGAACGCTTTCGTCATATTCGTTTTCGTAATGCGGCCGATCACTTCATACCCCTTCTCCGTTTTGCGCACGACCGGCATAGCGTCGATTTGCTTCTCGATCAGCCGTTCGGCCACCTCAATCAGCGGATCATCTTTATAACAAACAGCGATGTTCGGCATCCTTGTCATGATAATATTAACGGGAATCGCTGTCAGTTCCTGTTTGCCGATGCTCGCGCGCAGCAAGTCTTTGCGCGACAAAACGCCCGCAAGAAGCGACTCCTCATCGACGACAAACAGCGTGCCGACGTCTTCCAAAAACATCGTGACAATCGCATCATAGACGCTCACGTTTTCGTTGACGACGACCGGGATGGACTGGTAGTCTTCAACTTTTAATTTTTTAATCTTATCGGCGAACAGCTGCGTGCCCGTTTTTCCGGTATAAAAATAACCGACGCGCGGCCGCGCTTCCAAATAGCCGGCCATCGTCAAAATCGCGAGATCGGGCCGCAGCGTCGCCCGCGTCAAGTTCAGCTTTTCGGCGATGCTCTCGCCGGTGATCGGCCCGTAGTCTTTGACAATTTGCAAAATTTGTTCCTGGCGTTTATTCAGTTCGATCGTCGCTCACCACCTTGCCAAAAGGTCCCTCACGCTATCATCCTTGTTTATATTATACTACATCACGCGTTTACAAGGAAAATTAAGCATCCTAGCCGCTATCGGGGGCGAGTGTGTCTTTGAGCACGCTCATTTGCTGCAAAAAGCGTTTCGCCTTCAGCGACAGGCCGGCATATTCATCGTAGTACGCCGACAGCACCGCCTTCAATTCCGCCTTTGTCGTTTCTTTGACCGAAATCGCGCCCAGCCGGGCAAGATCAATATGGAAAAACAGGCGCAACAGCCGGGCCGACGCTGGCGACAACGGCATCCGGTGCGGGTCGGCCTCCTCGCAGCGATGACAAAGGAAGCCCGCCTCCTTGACCGAAAACGAGACGCTCCCTTCTGTCGCCCCGCAACGCGCGCAACGGTCAAGCACCGGCGGAATGCCGAGCACTGGGAGCATTTTCATCTCATAAATCAACGCCATGATCTCTAAATCGCGCCCTTCGCTCATATACTGTAACGTCTGCCGCAACAGCTCAAACAAGTACGGATTGCGCTTTTGCTCTTCTGTGCTTTTGTCGGTGAGCTCCACAATATACGCGGCATAGGCAGCGGCAAACAAATCTTCACGCAGCGCCCGCATCGAATCAATGAGCTCCCCTTGATGGAGAACGCCGACGCCGCGGCTGCGGCGGATCAAATAATGGCCATAGGCGAGCGGCTGCGTAACAGCAGAAAGGCGGCTGCTTGGCTTTTTCGCACCTCGCGCCATCACAGCCACCTTTCCCCATTCCCTTGTAAACAATGTGACAATTTTATTCGTCTCGCCATAATCGATGGTCCGCATCACGATCGCTTCACACTTTTCAAACATTGAACCACCACCAATTGGGCCAGTGACGATGCTAAGAGATCGGCTGGTCGATTTCTTTCTGGTCGGTGTTCTGCTCCTCACCGCCGAGCCGCTGCTCCCGTTCCAACTCTTTAAACAACAAGTACGTATCGATATTGCCTGTTTGGCTAAACAACTTCCAAGTAAACTCAAGCATGGAATGACACCTCTTTCTGCCTGCAGGCATTGCATATTGGTGGTTTTACCTATAGGTTGGCTCGGGCAAAACCCGTTTATGTCGCGTAAAATTTTCTAGCCGTCAATACTCGTCCTCGCGAAACCCGAAGTCGCGCAACTGCGAAAGGCGGTTGCGCCAGTCCTTTTGCACCTTCACCCACAGCTCCAAAAACACTTTGGATCCAAGCAGTGCCTCAATGTCAGCGCGCGCCCGCTGTCCGATTTCCTTTAACATCCGGCCTTGCTTGCCGATGATGATTCCTTTTTGCGAATCGCGCTCAACAACGATGACAGCCCCGACGTAAACCGTGCCCGTCTCTTCGCGCCGCTCAATGCGTTCGACGACGACGGCGATCGAATGTGGAACTTCCTCGCGCGTCAAGTGAAGCGCTTTCTCACGAATGAGCTCGGCGATGATAAACTGCTCCGGATGGTCGGTGACTTGATCCGGTGGATAATATTGCGGTCCTTCCGGCAACCGCTCTTTAATTTGCTCCAGCAGACGCTCGACATTGTTTCCTTCAAGCGCTGAAATCGGCACAATTTCCGCAAAAGGGTGCAAATCCTTGTACTGGTCAATGAGCGGCAGCAGCTCATCCGGGTGAACGCGATCGATTTTGTTGATCACCAAAAACACCGGCGTATCGACTTCTTTCAAGCGCTCCATAATGAACGCCTCGCCGCGCCCAAACCCTTCCTCGGCATTGACCATAAACAAAATCAAATCGACTTCGCGCAGCGCATTGAGCGCCACTTTCATCATAAAATCGCCGAGTTTATGCTTCGGTTTATGCACCCCGGGAGTGTCGATAAAAATGATTTGTGCGTCCTCATCGGTGTACACGCCTTGGATTTTATTGCGCGTCGTCTGCGGTTTGTCGCTCATAATGGCGATTTTTTGCCCGACGACACGGTTTAAAAACGTCGATTTTCCTACGTTCGGTCTTCCGATAATGGCAACAAACCCTGATTTGTATCCTTCCTTATTCATGCATATCCTCCGCTGAAAAAGCATCTGGCAGCAGTTCTTGAACGGTGACGATTTTGACATCGCCGTTGATATTGGCCAAAATGACTTTCATATCGCTAGGGCAAAGCTCAGCGATCACTTGACGGCATGCGCCGCACGGCGGAACCGGGCGGGGAGTGTCGGCAATGACCGCGAGGGCGGCAAACTCCGTTTCCCCTTCGGAATACGCCTTAAACAGCGCGATCCGCTCCGCGCAATTGCACACGCTGTAAGCGGCGTTTTCAATGTTGCAGCCGCGGTACACACTGCCGTCTTTCGTCAGCAACGCGGCGCCGACTTTGAATTTCGAATAAGGCACGTATGCGAATTCGCGCGCTTTTTTCGCTTCGGCAATGAGCTGTTCGATCTCCATGAATGGCTCTTCCTTTCCTGAAAGCAAACGCTGCTTTCTTTTATTATTTTACAAAAAATCGCCGCCAATTTCATCATTTGAAACAAAAATGTAACAGAAAAATTAGAATTTTATCTCTCGTTCGTTCAGCGAAGATGCGGCCAAAACAGCAGCGCCCCGATGATGACAGCAACCCCGGCAGCCACGAGCACGGCCGCAGCAGCGATATCTTTCGCCGCTTTCGCCAGCGGGTGAAACTCTCCTGTCACCAAGTCGACCGTGCGCTCGATGGCTGTATTCACCAGCTCGAGTGTAACGACCGCACCAACTGTCAGCACTAACACAATCCACTCCCAGCGCGACAGCCCGACAGCGAAACCGAGCGCAAAGGCAACAACGGCGGCCGCCAAGTGAAAACGCAAATGCGCCTCCTCCTTCACCGCCGCCTTCATTCCCGCCCAAGCCCAGGCGAAACGATCCCGTTCCCTCGCACCTCGCATGGCTATCGCGTCAATCCGAACCGCGTCAATATTTCCTCTTGCTTGGCAAACATGACGCGCTCTTCCTCTTCCGTTTCGTGGTCATAGCCAAGCAAATGCAAAAAACCGTGCACGGCCAAAAACCCGAGCTCGCGCATGAACGAATGCCCGTATTCCGCCGCTTGCTCTTTCGCCTTCGGAATGGAGATGACGATGTCGCCAAGCACCAGCGGCATATCGGCGCCGATGATGTCGACTTCGCCCTCTCCTTCCTCTTCCAACGCGAACGAAAGCACATCAGTCGGAGCGTCTTTGCCGCGATAGTCGCGGTTCATCAGGCGAATGCGCTCGTTGTCCACGAATGAGACGCCCACTTCCGTCCCGTCCGGCACGTTCTCGCTCGCTGCCGCTTCGCGAAGGAGTTGCTCGAGCATCTCAAGCTGCTCTGCGGTCACTTCGCCCGTTTCGTCGATAAAGTCGATGTGAATGGTCATGCATGCTTCACCTTTTCCTTTCGTACTTCCGGGTATTCAATGCGCGAATGGAAGACGCCGTTGAGCGTCTCACAAAGCGAACGGGCGACGATCTCCAACTCTTTCATCGTGATGTCGCACTCGTTCAACTGGTTGTCCTGCAGGCGGTCGGCGATGATCCCCCGGACGATCTTTTCGATTTTTTCCTGCGAGGGGTTGGCCAACGAACGGACAGCCGCCTCGACGCTGTCGGCAATGTTGATGACCGCCGCCTCTTTCGTCTGCGGCTTCGGCCCGGGATAGCGGAACTCGGCTTCGGAGACCACTCCCGTTTGCTCGAGCGCTTTATGATAAAAATACTTGAGCAGCGTCGTGCCATGATGCTGTTCGGCGATGTCGACAATCTCCTTTGGCAGCCGGTGCTTGCGAAGCAAGGCGACGCCGTCGGTGACATGGGCGATAATAATATTTTTGCTCAATTGCGGCGACAAATGATCGTGCGGATTGCCGCCCATTTGGTTTTCAATGAAATAGCGGGGCCGCTTTGTCTTGCCGATGTCGTGGTAATAGCAGGCGACGCGCGCTAGCAAGCCGTCGGCGCCGATCGCCTCGCACGCCGCTTCCGCCAAATTGGCGACCATGATGCTGTGATGATACGTCCCCGGCGCCTCCGTCAACAATTTGCGCAACAGCGGGTGATTTGGATTCGACAGCTCAATGAGGCGAAGCGGCGACAAAATGCCGAATGCCGTCTCAAACACCGGCAGCAGCCCGATCGTCAAAATGGCGGAGAAAATGCCGGAGGCCGCCGCCATGAGAAGAAAAAGGCCGATCTCAGCCAGCGAGTAGCGGCCATTTTTCATTAGCAACAACGATAGGAGCAAACCCGCATTGACGACGGCAACAAGCACACCGGCCCGCCAAATTTTCGCCTTCGCCAGCTCCTTCGGCAGGCAAAACGTCCCAGCCAGGCCGCCAGCGAGCAAATAAACAGCCAAGGACACCGATACGGCGCCAGTCGCCCCGATTTCTTCATTAAACAAGATGCTGCCGCACACCGCCCCAATGATGGCGGTCATCACCGCCAGCCGCTCGCCAAGCAGCACGCGGACAAGCATCGGACCGAACGCTGCCGGAACGAGATAGCCAGCCGAAACGGCCCCGCCGGACGGCAGCAGGCGAATGAGCACCATCACCGCCATCATCAACGTGAACACCGCTCCATAAAGCAGCAAGTTTTCATTCGTCTTCTCGGCGCGGAAATAGTAAGCGAGCGGCGCAAGCAAGAGCAGCACGAACAAACAAAGCCCCGCGGCCGGCCAATGCGGGCGTCCGCCGCCAAGCAGGCCGACGAGCTCAAGCCGGTGGTAAATGTCACTCGTAATAAATTGCCCTTCCTCCACGATCACTTGCCCTTGCAAAATTTTCACTGGCTTCACTTCATCCATCGCCTGCCGCCGCTTTTCTTCCGTCGCCGTCCGGTCGTAGACGACGTTCGGAATGACAGCCTGCCGGCACAACTTGGCGACGGTTTCGCGCAACGCCGGCGACAGCGCCGCATACTTGAGCTCTGTCGCTGCTTTCGCGCGCGCCTCGTCAAGCTCCGCCTGGGAAATGCGCTCGCTCATGGCCGCATGCACGGCCGTCAACGCTGCTTCTTTGGCTGTCTCGAGTTCACCGGGAGAAGCGCTGAGCAGCCGCCGCCATTCTTCAGAGGACAGGTAGGCAAACCACTCCGGCGGCAGCCGTTCCTCGAGCTTCGCTGTCAAATCACCGGGCGAACGGCCCGAACCCGCCTCGTTTTGCACGCTCTCAATGGCGGCAAACAGCGAGGAAAGAAGATCGACACGGTTTTCGGCATATTCTTTTTTCAACGTATAAACGTCTGCCACTTTGGCGGCTGCTTCTTCTTTCAGCCTGGCTGTCGCTTCTTTGTCCTCAACCGTCACCGGCGAGCGGATCGTTTCTTTAGCGACGTCAAACAGGCGCAGCTCATATTGGCGCGGTTTCACTTGCCAGTACAACACAGCAAACAACAGCGCAGCCAAAAACAAAAACAGCCAAAAGCGGACGAAGCGGACGTCTTTTGTCCGCTCGAGAAAAAAACGAAGCCTTCCCACCGGTTTTCCCCTCGCTTTGTAAGAAAAGCTGTGCCATCCATCCCGGTCTGTGCTCTATAAGCCGGCCTCATCGTAGGCATTAATAATTTTCGCCACAAGCGGATGGCGGACAACATCAGACTGCTCCAAAAACACAAAAGCAATGCCGCTGATGGAAGCCAAAATGCGCTTCGCGACCGACAGCCCCGACTCGACTCCTTTTGGCAGGTCGACTTGGGAAATATCGCCGGTGATCACCATTTTTGACCCAAAACCAAGCCGGGTTAAAAACATTTTCATTTGCGCCGGCGTCGTATTTTGCGCTTCGTCCAGAATGACGAACGCATCCTCAAGCGTCCGGCCACGCATATAGGCGAGCGGAGCGATCTCAATCGTGCCGCGTTCAATGAGGCGCTGCACATACTCCGCTCCGAGCACGTCGTTTAGCGCATCGTACAGTGGGCGCAAATACGGGTCGACTTTCTCCTTCAAGTCGCCGGGCAAAAAGCCGAGGCTTTCCCCCGCCTCGACAGCCGGTCGGGTCAAAATGATGCGTTTGACGCTGCCGTTTTTCAGCGCCTTCACCGCCATGACAACCGCCAAGTACGTTTTCCCGGTTCCGGCTGGCCCGATGCCAAACGTCAAGTCGTGTTGTTCAATCGCCGCCACGTAATAACGCTGGCCGAGCGTTTTGACGCGGATCGACTTCCCTTTGGCATTTTTCGTAATCTCTTCTTCGTACAGCTGGATGAGGCCGTCAAGCGCCCCTTTTTTCGCCAGCTGGACGGCATAGATGATGTCGCGCTCGCTGATGGCCACCCCTTTGCGGATGACAATCAATAAATGGCGAAGCAGCTCATCGACGAGCTGGACTTGCTGCGGCGTTCCGAAGACGTTGACCGTCTCCCCGCGCGTCACAATCGACACGCCAAGCTCTTCCTCAATCCGCTTTAAATGGGCGTCATGAACGCCAAAGAGCGCCGCCGCTTCCTGTTGATTGCGTACGTGTTGGCTGATCGTGACAAACTGCTCTGACATTCTCAATCTCCTTGAACGATGGGTTGTGGTACAGCAATATTTTCGATGACTTCGTAATGCAATTCTACCCTTACTTTACCATTCTCTTTCGTCTGATGCAAAACTTTTTCGCCGCGAATGACCGCCTCTTCCGGTAGCTTGGCCCGCAGCTCGCGGCGGGCGATCTTTTTCGCTTCTGCAAACGCCTCTTCCCACGTATAGCTCCGTTTCACTTCCTCGGCTTCACGAATCGTAACACGCTCGTAATACACCGGCAAGTCCCATTTCCAAAACCGAAACGGCCGCTTTTTCGTTTCGATGACCGTATGGGCGAACGCCGGCTTCTCCCACCCCCAGATTGGAACGGAAAAGCGGCCCATTGCGATATAATGCCGTTCGGCGAACGCGCCGGTCAACACATGAAACGTCGTCTCAAGCGGCAGGACAACGGTGGACTCGTACCATGTCTCGCCAAGCACCTTTCCGGTCGCCGGTACAAATTTCGTTCTCCCCTCGGCGCCGATCACGCCGGAAACGAGAAGCTGACCTTTTTGTACATAATCATTGACGGAAACGAGCGGTTGTCCTTCTTCAACGAACAAATCGGCGATCACCGCCTCTTTTTTGGCGACTAAATGGCGCGGGGGGATCGGTTCTTTCGGTTCCGGAATTTCTTTTTCCACGACGCGGAAATGCAGCAACGTCCCTTCCCACTCGACGCCGACCCATGTAATGTCATGGATGCGTTCGGTCAGTTTCCTTTGCAACGTTTCCGGGTCATCGAGCAGAAATTGAAACACGCCGCGCTCGACGCCCATCCGTTTTAGTTCGCGGACGATTTGATGTTCTGTCTCGGGGGAGGCGCCTTCAATGTCAATGCTCCACACAACGTTGGACAGCAGAAATACAATGGCCGCAAAAAGGAGCAGCCCGAGCCCAAACCCGCTGTTTCGCCGCGCCCGTCGCCAAAAAAACGGCAACCCTCTTCTCCCGACAAACGAAAGCTTGCACTCGCTTTGCCGGGCGATATGGCGAAACCGCTTGACATCGCTGAGCTTAATGAAAAATGTCGCCGTCTCCCGACTATGATTTTTCACATTCCATACGGCGATGCCCTGGCGCACGCAGGCGTTGATCAGCCGTTCGATCCCTTTTCCTTCCGCCTTGACACGCACGCTGCCGGCTAACGTGTCAACCCATCCATTTTTCATCGTTTGTCCTCCTCTATATAAACGACTTGGCTGATTTTCCCCTCCAATAAAATTTCTTCCGGCAAAATCGTTTTGATGACAAACTGTTCGCCGCGGACAAGCAGCTGCCCGTTCCGCAGCAAAAGGCGGAGCTCTTTATCGCTGAACGCGAGCAGCCCTCGGTGGTTTTCAATGTAAATATGTATGTGCCCCACCATCGTGATGCGGGGCAGATCCATGACGATATCGGCGGGAAGCTCGAGCTTTTCCGCCATCCACCGCTTCATCTGCTGGCGCCATTTCTTCACCATACAAAATGACCCCCCTTTCATCTCATATGTATGAGACAAAAGGGGGTTCTAGCACCGCTTTTCAAAAACAACGGGCCCGCCTGCCGGCAAGGCCCATTGCTTGTTTTATGAAAGCTGTTGTTGCACCAATTTATTGACGAGCGAACCGTCCGCTTTGCCTTTCACTTTCGGCATGATGGCGCTCATCACTTTTCCCATATCCGCCTTCGACGAAGCCCCGACTTCCTTGATCGTCTGCTCGATCAGTTCGCGAAGTTCGTCCTCTGTCAGCGGTTTCGGCATATACGACTGAACGATGTCAATTTCGGTTTTTACTTTTTCGACAAGATCTGAACGGCCAGCGTTTTCAAATTCGCGGAGGGAGTCTTTACGCTGCTTCAGTTCACGAGAAAGAACGGTCAGCTCTTCGTCTTCCGAAAGCGGGCTTTTGCCGAGCTTGATCGCCTCGTTTTGCAGCGCCGCCTTCAGCATACGGAGAACAGACAGCTTTTCTTTCTCCTTGTTTTTCATCGCCTGCTTCATATCGTCATTCAAACGATCGAGAAGACTCACCGATTATACACCCTCTTTAATGCATGCTCTTAGTGCTTGCGCTTTCTAGCCGCTTCAGATTTTTTCTTCCGTCTGACGCTTGGTTTTTCATAAAATTCGCGCTTTCTCACTTCTTGCAAAGTACCCGTTTTCGAAACGGCGCGTTTAAAGCGACGAAGAGCGTCGTCGATCGACTCGTTTTTGCGAACGATCGTTTTGGACATCCTGCTTCCCTCCCTCCGAACAACAACCATTGCATATTGTACTTGTCAATTATAATACATGCCGGCAGAAAAGGTCAATAAAAAAGAGCGATCCCGGCGCCGAAAAAAGCAGTCATCGTCCGCGGACGAGGCCCATACATATAGGATGAAAGGGGAGATCGCCCGTGGGGCCGCTTTTGATGCTGTTTGCCATTTACACCGCCATTTTTCTGATCGGTATGTTCATGATGAAGGCCGGGTTTTACGCATTATCCGGCCATCGGTTGAAACGATGGCTCATGCGCTTTACCGCTGCGCCATGGCAAGGATTTCTCACCGGGATGGCGGCAACCGCCCTCGTGCAAAGCAGCTCGGCGGTCATGGTGATGACGATCGGCCTCGTCGCCACCGGCTATTTATCGTTTCGCCAGTCCATCGGCATCATTTTAGGCAGTAACATCGGCTCAACCGTCACAACCGAGCTGATGACACTCGATATCGGCGACGGCGCCATTCCGCTTCTCATCGGCGGCGCACTTCTCGTCTTCATAGGACGCCGCCGCTTCGTTTACAGCATCGGGATGATCGCCGTCGGCCTTGCCGCCTTGCTGTTTGCCATGAACGGCTTCTCCAGCCTCGCCAAGCCGCTCGCCGATTACCCGCTTGTTGACGCCTGGCTCAAGCAAACGAACAGCTCGACCGCCATCGGACTCTTCGTCGGCATTGCCTTGACCGCCCTCGTCCATTCGAGCGCGGCGACGATCGGCATCGCCATGGGGTTTTTAAACGAACAGTTGTTGACGCTTCCAGCCGCCATCGCGATATTGCTTGGCGCCAACATCGGCACGTGCATTACCGGGCTGCTGGCCTCCATCGGTTCAAGCAAAGAAGCCCAGCTGACCGCTTATACCCATTTATGGCTGAACGTCGCCGGCGTTGCCGTCTTTGCCTTCTGGACGGAGCCGTTCGCCCGTTTTGCCGCCATGCTCAGCCCGGCGCCGGATGTGCAGCTCGCCCATGTGAGCGTCTTGTTTAACACCATTTGTTCAGCCGCCGCGTTGCCGTTTGTCGGCATCATCGAAACGGCCATCTTGCGTTTGCATGGCCAAAAGCGGGCTTAATAATCGGCGCGCCCAGTTTGGCCGCTGACGATGGCAACCCCGGAGCTCGTCCCGATGCGCGTCGCCCCAGCCTCGATCATCGCCTCAGCTGTTTTCCGGTCGCGAACGCCTCCTGAAGCTTTGACGCCCACATTGTCGCCGACCGTTTTTCGCATCAGCGCGACGTCTTCAACCGTCGCGCCGCCGCCTGAGAACCCAGTCGATGTTTTCACATAGTCAGCGCCCGCTTTCACCGCCAATTGGCAAGCGCGCACTTTTTCATCATCCGTCAAAAGCGCCGTTTCAATAATTACTTTCACGAGTGCTTTTCCGGCTGCCGCTTCGACGACGGCGCGAATATCGCGCTCCACCCAGTCGTCGGCTCCGCTTTTTAAGGCGCCGAGGTTGATGACCATATCGACTTCGCGTGCGCCGTTTTCGATGGCGTTTTTCGTTTCAAACGCTTTCGTTTCCGGCGTTGTCGCCCCAAGCGGAAAGCCGATGACCGTGCAGACGCGGACATCCGTGCCGGAAAGTTCCCGCGCCGCCGTTTTCACCCACGACGGGTTGACGCATACTGAGGCAAACCCGTACTGTTTCGCCTCCGCGCATAATTGAACGATTTGCTCTTCCGTTGCCTCCGGCTTGAGCAGCGTATGGTCGATCATGTTCGCAATGTTCACTGTCATGGACACTTGCCCCTTTCTGCCGCTGCAAAAAGATAGAAGGTCTGACGTCTACCATCATACCATGTCTGCGAGGCAAAAACTAGCCGTCATCTGTATAGTTCCCGAGAAAAAGAAGAAAAAACCCCAGCCGAGGCTGGGGTGTCTGTGCTTGTCTCTCCATATCAGGTTATGAGCTTAACTTTACGGGATGAGCTGCCCCATCCGGCACAATGCGGACAAACTCACCTTCGTTGTACGGGTAGCCGGCTTTCGTGATTTTTACTTTCACGAGTTCGCCGACCATCTCTTCTGTCCCCGGGAAACGGACTTTCAAATAGTTGTCCGTATAGCCGATATACATGCCCGGATGATCTTTGTCTTGCTCTTCTGGAATGACTTCGAGCACGTGCCCTTCAAATCGCGACGCGTATTCTTTCGCCAGCTGATCAGATAGGGCAATGAGTCGGCGGACGCGGTCATGTTTCGTCTCTTCGTCCACTTGGTCCGGCATGCGCGCCGCCGGTGTGCCAGTCCGCTTCGAATACGGAAAGACGTGCAGCTCGGAAAACTGCTGCTCGCGGATAAAGTGGTACGTTTCCATAAATTCCTCTTCCGTTTCACCCGGAAAACCGACGATGACATCGGACGTTACGGCGAGTTCCGGGAACACTTCCCGCAGGCGGGCAAGCCGCTCGGCGAAAAATTCCACCGTATATTTGCGGCGCATCCGCTTGAGCACCGTGTTCGACCCGGATTGAAGCGGAATGTGCAAATGGCGAACGATTTTGTCCGAACGCTGCAACACATCGATCACTTCATCGGTAATTTGGCTCGCCTCAATCGACGAAATGCGAATCCGTTTCAGCCCCGGCACTTGCTCATCCAAATCGCGCAGCAGCGCCGCGAAGTTATAGTCTTTTAGATCGGTGCCGTAGCCGCCCGTATGAATGCCGGTCAACACGATTTCCTTATAGCCGGCGGCGACAAGCTGGCGCGCCTGGCGGATGATTTCTTTTGGATTGCGCGAACGCATCAAGCCGCGCGCCCACGGGATGATGCAAAACGTGCAAAAGTTGTTGCACCCTTCTTGAATTTTCAACGATGCCCGCGTCCGGTCGGTGAACGACGGCACATCCATTTCCTCAAACACGCGCGTTTTCATAATGTTATGGACCGCGTTGATCGGCTGGCGCTCGCGCTGAAACTGCTCAACGTAGTCCAAAATTTTATGCCGGTCTTGCGTGCCGATGACAATATCGACGCCTGGAATCGCCATCACTTCCGCCGGCGATGTTTGCGCATAGCAGCCGGTCACGCAGACGACGGCATCCGGATTGCGGCGCACCGCACGACGGATGACTTGGCGGCTTTTTTTGTCGCCGGTGTTCGTCACTGTGCACGTGTTGATCACATACACATCGGCGCGGCTCTCAAACTCCGTCCGTTCGTAGCCGGCCTTTTTAAACAGCTGCCAAATCGCCTCTGTTTCGTAATGATTGACTTTGCAGCCTAATGTATGGAAAGCCACTGTTGGCATGTTGTTCACCTCACTGCAGGCCATGCCGCTGAGCTAGCAGCATGACTGAATTTGTTCAAACCGTTGATTACTGTTGCGCCGCCTCCCAATCTGGCGCGCGCAGCTCCCATTCATAGGAAGCCGCGGCAAGCAGATAAAGCGGCGCCGTTTCCGTGCGCAAAATGCGCGGGCCAAGGCTGCACGGCAAAAAGCCGCCTTGTCGGAGCCGCTTTGCCTCCTCAGGGCTAAATCCACCCTCAGGTCCGAACACGGCTAGCAGCGTGCCGCCGGGCTTGAGGCCGGCAAGCAGCGCCGGCAGCGAACCGTGCCGTCCCCCGCGCCCTTCTTCTTCATAGGCGAATAGACGTTGATCCACCGTTTCGCCAAAAGCAAGCAGCGCGTCCAGCGAAAGCGGCGCTCGCACCTCGGGCAATGACGTGCGTTCCGCCTGTTCGGCCGCCTCTTTCGCAATTTTTTTCCACCGTTCCACTTTTTTCTCCGCTTTCTTCATGTCCCATTTGACGACCGAACGGGCGGCGAAAAACGGCAGAAAGCCGGCGGCGCCAAGCTCCGTCCCTTTTTGGATGACAAACTCCCACTTTTCGCCTTTCGGCAGCCCCTGGGCGATATAAATGCGCACCGGCAATTCGCGTCCCTCTTCCTTCCATTGTACAATACGGGCGCGCACATGATCACTGGCAATTTGTTCAATGCTGCATACAGCCGTGCGCCCGTCCGGAAAGACGCAAGCGATCGCATCCCCCGGCTTCATGCGCATGACGCGGGCGATATGGTGCGCGTCAGCGCCGCTGATCGTGACGACTTCGCCTCGGCGCTCCCGTTCGGAAACGAAATATCGCTGCAACGAACATCCCTTCTTTGTTTACGACTTGATGGCGACTAACGCGACCCAATCTTCCATCACGTTCACTTCCTCAATGACAAACCCAGCCGCCAGCAGCCCGTCTTTGACGTCCTGCTTTTTCGCCTGGATGATGCCGGAGGTGATGAAGCGGCCGCCCGGCTTCTGCAGCCGGAAAGCGTCGGAGGCAAAACGCAAAATGATTTCCGCCAAAATGTTGGCGACAATCACATCAGCCGGCTCATCGACATGGTCAAGCAAATTGTTTTGCGCCACCGTAACGACCGACTGCACTTTATTGAGCTTGACGTTCAGCCGTGCGCTGTCGACTGCGACCGGATCCAAATCGAACGCCCGCACCGACCGGGCGCCGAGCATCGCCGCAGCGATGCTTAAAATGCCGGAGCCGGTGCCGACGTCAATGACCGCATCGCCGGGGCGCACATATTTTTCGAGCGCCTGCAGGCACATGACCGTCGTCGGGTGGGTGCCGGTGCCAAACGCCATGCCCGGATCCATTTCAATGATCAACTCATCATCGGAAACCGGCTCATACGTTTCCCACGTCGGCACGATCGTAAACTTCTCCGACACTTTCACCGGATGATAATGCTTTTTCCACGCCGTCGCCCACTCTTCCTCATTCACTTCGCTCAATGTAATCTTATTTTTTCCAAGGTCAATATCATATAGCCATAAATTGTTAATCGCTTGTTTAATTTGTTCGACTGTTTCGCCAAGAAAGCTGTTGACCGGCAAATACGCCTTAATGATGACGCCTTCTTCCGGATAATCGTCCGGATTGAGTTCGACGATTTCCCCGTACCAGTCATCGCGGTCTTTCACAAGATCGTACGGATCTTCAATGACCACGCCGCCGGCGCCGGCCTCATGCAAAATGTTCGAAATCGCCTCGACCGCCTCGTGCGTCGTATGAATGCTGATTTCTGACCATTTCATCGCGCTCACGCTTCTCCTTTAAACGCCTTTTTGACTTTCTCAAAAAAACGGCCGTGCGGCCCGTCGTGCATCGTCTCCCCACCAAGCCGGTCAAACTCGCGCAGCAGTTGCTTTTGTTTTTCCGTCAGCTTTGTC
Organism: Geobacillus sp.; assembly: GCF_017515625.1. NCBI lineage: Bacteria > Bacillati > Bacillota > Bacilli > Caryophanales > Anoxybacillaceae > Geobacillus > Geobacillus sp. The sequence continues at coordinate 7,970 of NZ_JAFWFM010000020.1, read as the reverse complement.
GGCGTCACGACGCGGACGATGACGTGCTGATCCCCCTGTCCATAGCCGCGCACGTTTGGCACTCCTTTCCCTCTCAGGCGGAAGCGCGTGCCCGTTTGCGTGCCGGCCGGAATTTTCAACTTCACATCGCCATAGAGCGTCGGCACCTCAATCTCATCGCCGAGCGCCGCTTGAGCAAAGGAAAGCGGCACTTCACAATAAATGTCGAGCCCGTCGCGCTCGAAAAATTCATGCGGCTCCACTCGGAAAATGATGTACAAGTCCCCCGGCGGCCCGCCGTTGACCCCTGGCTCCCCTTGGCCGGCGACACGCAGCTGCTGGCCGTCGTCGACGCCGGCCGGGATTTTGACATGAATCTTTTTCCGTTGCTTGACGCGGCCCGTCCCGCCGCATGTCGGACATTTTTCCGGAATGTACCGGCCCGTCCCGCCACATGTCGGACATGTCCGACGGTTGATGATGCGGCCAAACGGCGTCGCCTGCTCGCTCGTGATTTGCCCGCTGCCGCCGCAACGTGAGCACGGCTGGGGGCTTGTGCCCGGTTTGGCGCCGCTGCCATGGCACGTTTCGCACGTCTCTTCGCGCGGCACTTCAATTTCCGTTTCTTTTCCAAATGCCGCTTCCTCAAATGTGAGCGTCATCATGTATTCCACATCGGCCCCTTTGCGCGGCCCGCTCGCCCGCTGGCGCGGCCCGCCGCCGAAAAACGTCTCAAAAATATCTTCAAACCCTCCAAAGCCGCTAAAGCCGCCGAAATCAAACCCTCCGCCTCGGAATCCGCCGCCGCCAAACGCTTCGTTCGGGTCGGCATGGCCGAACCGGTCGTAGCGGGCCCGCTTTTCGTCGTCGCTCAATACTTCGTACGCCTCTTTAATTTCTTTAAACTTTTCCGCGGCGTCCGGCGCTTTGTTAATGTCTGGATGATACTGCTTCGAAAGCTTTCGGTACGCTTTTTTGATCTCGTCTTTCGTCGCGTTTTTGCTGACGCCGAGAACTTCGTAGTAATCGCGCTTTGCCATCGTTGATCATCCACTCCCGATTCATTCACATAAATTTTATTTTATCATTTCCCTTTGGTTAATGGCAATATGTGAATACTAGAAAAAAAGTCAAAGCCAAGGCAGGCCTGACTTTGACTTTCGGCAGCATTATTTATCATCCTTCACTTCCTCAAATTCCGCATCAACAACGTTGTCCCGTTTGGCCGCGTCGGCTTGCGCTCCAGCGTCTTGCGCCTGTTTCGCCGCTTGCTCATACAGCTTGATCGACAGCTGCTGCACCGCTTCCTGCAGCGCGTCTTTTTTCTTGCGGATGTCATCGATGTCGTTTTTCTCAAGCGCCGCCTTCAACGCATCTTTTGCCTCTTGCGCTTTCTTGATCTCATCGGCGCTCACTTTTCCTTCGACTTCTTTTAACGTTTTTTCTGTCGTGAAAATAAGCTGGTCCGCTTCATTGCGCAGTTCGGCAGCCTCTTTCCGCTTCCGGTCGGCTTCGGCGTTTTCTTCCGCCTCTTTGATCATGCGCTGGATTTCTTCTTCCGACAGGCCGGACGACGATTTGATCGTGATCGACTGTTCTTTGTTCGTCCCCAAGTCTTTCGCGCGCACATGGACGATGCCGTTGGCGTCAATGTCAAACGTCACTTCAATTTGCGGCACGCCGCGCGGCGCCGGCGGAATCCCAGTCAGCTGGAAGCGGCCGAGCGTTTTGTTGTCCGCCGCCATCGGACGCTCCCCTTGCAGCACATGAATGTCTACTGTCGTTTGGTTGTCGGCGGCTGTTGTGAACACTTGCGACTTGCTTGTCGGAATGGTCGTGTTCCGCTCGATCAATTTCGTAAATACGCCGCCCATCGTCTCAATGCCGAGCGACAGCGGTGTGACGTCAAGCAAGACGACATCTTTCACTTCGCCGGCAATGACCCCGCCTTGGATCGCGGCGCCGATCGCCACGACTTCGTCCGGATTGACGCCTTTATGCGGCTCTTTGCCAAGCTCGCGCTTAATCGCTTCCTGGACAGCTGGAATGCGGGTCGAACCGCCAACCAAAATGACTTTGTCAATATCGGCAGGCGTCAAGCCGGCATCTTGCAGCGCCTGGCGAACCGGCCCCATCGTCCGTTCAACGAGGTGGGCGGACAGTTCTTCAAACTTCGCCCGCGTGAGTGTCGTTTCCAAGTGAAGCGGACCGTTTTCATTGGCGCTGATAAACGGCAGCGAAATTTGCGTCTGCGTCACGCCCGACAGTTCTTTTTTCGCCTTTTCAGCCGCATCTTTCAAGCGCTGGAGCGCCATTTTGTCTTTGGACAAATCGATGCCGTGCTCTTGTTTGAACTGATTGACCAAATAATCGATGATCACTTGGTCGAAATCGTCGCCGCCCAAATGGTTGTCGCCGGCGGTCGCTTTCACTTCAAAGACGCCGTCGCCAAGCTCCAAAATCGAAACGTCAAACGTTCCGCCGCCCAAGTCATAGACGAGAATCGTTTGATCCTCTTCTTTGTCGAGGCCGTAAGCAAGCGCTGCTGCTGTCGGCTCGTTGATGATGCGCTCGACTTCAAGCCCGGCGATGCGGCCGGCGTCTTTCGTCGCTTGGCGCTGCGCGTCGTTGAAATAGGCCGGCACCGTAATGACCGCCCGCGTCACCGGTTCGCCCAAGTAGTCTTCGGCGTACGATTTCAAATATTGCAAAATGATGGCTGAAATTTCTTGCGGCGTATATTGCTTTCCTTCAATCTCCACTTTGTAGTCCGTGCCCATATGGCGCTTGATCGAGATGATCGTGTTCGGGTTCGTGATCGCCTGCCGTTTGGCGACTTCGCCCACTAAGCGCTCCCCGTTTTTGAACGCCACAACCGATGGGGTCGTGCGGTTTCCTTCCGGGTTCGGGATGACTTTCGCCTCGCCGCCTTCGAGCACGGCGACGCAAGAGTTCGTTGTTCCTAAGTCAATGCCGATAATTTTACTCATCGCTCATCACCCTCCATTTCCGTTATTGGCTGACTTTGACCATCGCAGGACGGAGAATGCGGTCTTTCAGCTTGTAGCCTTTTTGCAGCTCTTCGACGACTGTATTCGGCTCATAGCCATCTTCGTCCGTCTGCATGACCGCCTGATGCAGATGGGGGTCAAACGGTTTTCCGACCGCCTCAATCGCCTCGACTCCTTCTTTTTTCAAGGCGTCCAAAAGCGAGCGATACACCATCTCCATTCCTTGCAAAATCGATTTTGCCTGCTCGTTTTCCGTCTCTATTTTCAACGCGCGCTCAAAGTTGTCGAGCACCGGAAGCAAATCGCTCGCCAAACTTTGGGCGCGGTATTTTTCAGCCGCTTCCAGCTCTTGGCGCGTCCGGCGGCGGAAGTTTTCAAAATCGGCATACAGACGGAGATAGCGGTGTTCCATCTCAGCCAGCTTCGCTTCCAGCTCCGCTACTTGCGCTTTGGCGGCAGCCAGCTCCTCTGTCTCGGCGCGCTCCTCCCCGGCAGGTTCGGCCCCCGCTGAAGCCTCCGCCGGCTTCCCATCGCCTTGCCCGGCGGCATCGTTTTGCCTAGCGTCGTCCCTTTCGCCTTCCGGTGGCACGCCTGCCTCTTCCGCCGATGCCGGCTGTTCCATCTCCGGCTCGTTGTATGTAGCTTGACCAGCACGTTTGTCCCCTTGTTTCATTGCCTTCACCTCCCCTTCGGGCTCGTCATTCTATGTATCAATGGCCACAAGGAACGGATGGATTGGCGAATCCATCCGTTAACCAATATGGCCATTGTTACTGATTTTGATACCATTTCGTCAGCGCGGCCGACAAATCGGAAGCGACGCGGTTCAACACCGTGATGACGCGCGAATACTCCATGCGCGTCGGCCCGAGAATCGCGATCGTTCCGAGCGGCTCCTCGCCGACCGAGTATGTCGCCGTAATGAGGCTGCAGTTTTCCATGCCGTGCAATTCGTTTTCCCGGCCGATCGACACCTGCACCCCTTTTTGGCTTTGCTTGCGAAGCAGACGGTAAATGTCTTTTTCCTGCTCAATGATGTTCAGAAGCGGGCGCACTTTTTCAATGTCGCTGAATTCCGGCTGATTGAGCATGTTGGCTGTGCCGGCGAAAAACATTTTCTCCTCTTCAGGAAGATCGAGCGTGTCGATCAGCATATTGAGCAGGCTGTCATAATTGCGGATGTGCCGGCGCAGCACATCGGCCACTTCCGTCTTGATTTTTTCTTTTAAATCGATGAGCGGAACGCCGCTGAGCCGCCCGTTCAAAATGTTGACCATCTTTTCAAGGTCGCCGGCGTTGACCGATGGCGGAATCGTCACGACCCGGTTTTCGACATGGCCGGTATCGGTCACAACGATGGCCACAGCCGTCTGCTCGTTGAGCGGAACGATTTGCATTCGCTTCAGTTTGCTTTCTTTAAACGCCGGACCGAGGGCGATCGACGTGTAGTTCGTCAAGTCGGATAAAATTTGCGCCGACTTTTGCATCAGCTTCTCGAGCTCATAGATGCGTTCGGCAAACACGGAGCGGATTTTCTGAATATCGGCTCTTGTCAGCCGCTGCGGTGGCAGCAGATGGTCGACGTAGTACCGATACCCTTTTTCCGACGGCACGCGGCCAGAGGAAATGTGCGTTTTTTCAATGTAGCCGAGCTCTTCCAAATCCGCCATTTCATTGCGAATCGTCGCTGAACTGAACGCAATTTGGTGCTTTTTCGATAACGTCCGCGAACCGACCGGCTGCCCGGAACGAATGACATCGTCGATAATCACCTGCAAAATCAGCAGTTGGCGGTCCGTTAACACGTTTCTCACCTCTATTAGCACTCGATCAATTCGAGTGCTAAATCTATTACTAGGGTAACAAATCGCCCGGCAAATGTCAATCTTTACATTTCGCCGAGAAAGGCGGCGAACACTTCGTTGCCGAGCAGCTTGCCGCGCTTTGTCAAGCGAACGTGGGTCTCCGTTTCTTCCAAGCGCCCGTTTTCCACTTCGGCGCGGATCGCCTTGCCGAAGATATCGTGCATATCGCGGCCAAACTTTTGCCGGAAGCGAGCTTTCGACACTCCTTCCGTTTTGCGCAACCCTAAAAACATTTCCTCTTCCATTTGCTCTTGAAGCGTCAACCGGTGCACATCGCGGTGCGGCCATTCGCCGTTGTCCACCTTGGCGATGTAATGGCGGACCGGACCTATATTGGCGCGCCGCACCCCGCCGATATAGCTGTGCGCCCCGGCGCCGATGCCGTAATACTCTTCGTTGTTCCAATAAGTGAGGTTGTGACGGCTTTCAAACCCCGGAAACGCGTAATTGCTGATTTCATACTGTTGGTAGCCGCACGCTTCGGTTCGCTCCATCGCCGCTTCGTACATGGCCGCTTCCGCCTCTTCTCCCGGGAGATGGAGTCGGCCCTTGCGCCACTCGTTGTAAAAGATCGTTTTCGGCTCAAGGATAAGCGAATAGGCGGAGAGGTGCGGAACGTGAAGCGAAAACGCGGCGTCCAAATCGGCGAGAAACTGCTCAAGCGTCTGCCCGGGAAGCCCGTACATCAGATCGAGGCTGATGTTGGCAAACCCGGCCTCCCTCGCCCGCTCTACCGCCTGCACGATATCCCCGCGCCGGTGCGTGCGGCCGATCGCTTGCAGAAGCCGGTCATCAAACGTCTGCACCCCAAGGCTCAACCGATTGACCCCGGCTTCGCGGAGAACGGCGAGTTTTTCTTTCGTCAGCCCATCCGGGTTCGCCTCAACCGTAAATTCAGCCGTTTGCGGATCAAACTGAAAATGGCGGTGAATGCTCTCAAGCAAGCGCCCAAGCTGCGCCGGCTCCAGCACCGTCGGCGTGCCGCCGCCGATAAACAGCGTCTCAAGACGGTTGCCGAACTCGGCCGCCGTCCGCGCCATTTCCTTGTCCATCGCCCGCAAATAGTCGTCAATCGGCTGACCGGCAGCAAACACTTTGTTAAAATCGCAATAATGGCAAATATGGGCGCAAAACGGAATGTGAAAATATGCTGATGTTGCCATCGTCATCCTCCCTTCGGCTGCAGCCGGACTGCCGTCCCTCATCTTCCCGTCAGCGTCGCATGGCGATAAACAAACAAGGCCATCCCCGAAGGAGACAGCCTTGCCCGTCATTTTTTCTGGTCGTCGATTTTCAAGACAGCCATAAACGCTTCTTGCGGCACTTCGACCGAGCCGATTTGTTTCATCCGTTTTTTTCCTTCCTTTTGCTTCTCGAGCAGCTTCCGCTTCCGTGACACGTCGCCGCCGTAACATTTGGCGAGCACGTTTTTGCGCAGCGCCTTGATCGTCGAGCGGGCGATGATTTTGTTGCCGATGGCGGCTTGCACCGGCACCTCAAACTGCTGGCGCGGAATTAAGTCTTTCAGTTTTTCCACGATCACTTTGCCGCGTTCGTACGCCGCCTCGCGATGGACGATAAACGACAAAGCGTCAATTTTTTCGCCATTCAACAAAATGTCCATTTTGACAAGATTGGACGGCCGATAGCCGATCAACTCATAGTCGAATGACGCGTACCCTTTCGTGTTCGACTTTAAGGCGTCAAAAAAGTCGTACACGATTTCCGACAGCGGAATGTCATAAATCAGCATGACCCGCTTTTCGTCCAAATATTGCATATCAACGAACGTGCCGCGCTTTCCTTGGCACAGCTCCATGACCGGCCCGACGTAGTCGTTCGGCACCATGATCGTCGCCTTCACATACGGCTCTTCGATGCGGTCGATTTTCTGTGGATCCGGCATGTTCGTCGGATTGTCGACCGAAACTTCGGTGCCATCGGTCAAATGAACTTTGTAGACGACGCTCGGAGCCGTCGTAATTAAGTCGATATGAAACTCGCGCTCAATCCGCTCTTGAATGATTTCCATATGCAGCAAGCCGAGAAACCCACAGCGGAAGCCGAACCCAAGCGCCTGCGACGTTTCCGGCTCAAAGTGGAGCGCCGCATCGTTCAATTGCAGCTTCTCGAGCGCCTCGCGCAAGTCATTGTAGCGCGCCGTATCGATCGGATACATGCCGCAAAACACCATCGGGTTGAGCTTCCGGTAGCCGGGGAGCGGCTCGGCGGCCGGCCGTTCGGCGTCGGTGATCGTATCGCCGACACGCGTATCTTTGACATTTTTAATGGACGCTGTCAAATAGCCGACATCGCCGACCGTGAGCTCGTCGACGATTTTTTGTTTCGGCGTAAAGACGCCGACTTCGTTCACTTCAAATTCTTTGCCGGTCGACATCATTTTAATGCGCTGGCCCGGCTTCACCGTCCCGTCAACAATGCGGACATACGCGACAACGCCGCGGTACGGGTCGTAAAGCGAGTCGAAAATGAGCGCTTTCAGCGGCGCGTCTGGATCGCCCGACGGAGCGGGAATTTTCTCCACGATTTGTTCCAAGATTTCTTCAATGCCGATGCCGACTTTCGCTGAAGCGAGCACGGCTTCAGACGCATCGAGGCCGATGACGTCCTCGATTTCTTGGCGGACGCGCTCCGGTTCGGCGCTTGGCAAATCAATTTTGTTAATAACAGGCAAAATTTCCAAGTTGTTATCGATCGCTAAATACACATTTGCAAGCGTCTGCGCTTCGATGCCTTGCGCCGCATCGACGACCAAAATCGCTCCCTCGCAGGCCGCCAAGCTGCGCGACACTTCGTACGTAAAATCGACATGGCCCGGCGTATCGATCAAATGGAAAATATACTCCTCGCCATTTTTCGCTTTGTATGTCAACTGAACCGCATTCAATTTGATCGTAATGCCGCGCTCGCGCTCAAGATCCATCATATCCAACGTCTGCTCGCGCAACTCGCGCTCCGACAGCGCGCCTGTTTTTTCCAAAATGCGGTCCGCAAGCGTCGATTTTCCGTGGTCAATGTGAGCGATAATGGAAAAGTTGCGAATCCGTTCCTGCCGTTTCAACCGTTCTTCCCGGTTCATCGTCTCTCACTCCTG
>NZ_JAFWFM010000180.1:0-24604 GCF_017515625.1 Geobacillus sp. | reverse complement strand
TGGAAATCACTTCCACCCGCCGCATTTCCTTCATTTGAGGAGGTTACTATGCATTGTACGCAAAAACGTTATGATTGATTGGACACTCACCTAGACGATGCCAATCGGGCGACTTCCGCGAGCGCCTCATCGACGTGCCCCTTCACTTTCACCCCGCGCCATTCTTGAACCAACGTCCCATCGGGGGCGATAATGAACGTGGAGCGTTCGATCCCCATATACTCTTTGCCGAAGTTTTTCTTTTTCTTCCACACTCCGTACATTTCTGCCACTTCATGTCGCTCGTCGGAAAGAAGCAAAAACGGCAGTTTGTACTTTTCGATAAACGTTTCATGCCGTGCAACCGGATCCGGGCTCACCCCTAAAATGACAGCGTTCAGTCCGGCGAATTGCTCGTGACGGTCGCGAAAATCGCACGCTTCTGTCGTGCATCCAGGCGTCATATCCTTTGGATAAAAATAAAGGACGACATACTGGCCGCGGAAGTCTGAGAGCGAAACCATTTTCCCGTTGCTTGCCGGCAAGGTGAAATCTGGAGCTGGCTGGCCAATGGCGATCGTCATAGCGTTCCCTCCGTCTCCTTAATGTCTTCTTTTAGCGTAACGAAGACAGAGGAAAATTGCAACTGTCAACGGCGATCCGAGTCAAATACCGTGCGCGTGACGATAACAGCAGGCATAATGTAGCCAAGCAGCGCCTCGGCGATGGCGATCCACCGCCCGATGCCGACCGGGGTGACGTCTCCGTATCCGACCGACAGGAGGGTCATGCCGCTTAAATATAGACTGTCTTCCAGCATAGACAGGCGGTTTCCTGCTGCACTGCTTGGTGACGGAGTAAATACATGATGGCCGTTGGCTTGCAAAATCATATAAATCATCGCAAACCCTAGCAGCATCGTCCCATACCATTGAACGAGCACCCATAAACTGTCAAGGGAGAGGCGGTGCGTTGCTTGTACGCTCGCTGTCCAAAGCGAAGTGATGCTGCCGAGCAACACGGCGGTCACCACTCCGAGGAATGCGTAATCCATTCGCTTCCCTCCACAAATTGTCCGTAGTTCATATATACACCGTGAAACGGACAATTATGCGGGAATAAGCCGCCTTCCCAATCGGAACAGCGTGTCGCCCTCAGAGCCATACATCCCCCTGTTTGGACGAGAAAGACTGTCGGCACAACTTTTCGTTTGTTGCCTCATCGCGTAAAAGCACGGGCTAGCACGCTTTTTAATGTAGCTGCGCTATGATGGAATCGATTTTTTTCGTCATCATTCAATTCAATTTCGATCACCTCGCGGATGCCATTGCGGTTAATGACAGCCGGCACGCCGATGTAGACGTCGCGCTCCCCATATAGGCCATCGAGGTAGGCTGATACGGTCAAAATAGCGTTTTCGTTATGCAAAATGGCGCGCGTCACGCGGGCAAGCCCCATCGCAATCCCGTAGTACGTCGCTCCTTTTTTCTCAATAATTTGGTAGGCGGCATCGCGCACATTGACAAAAATGCGCTCGAGATCTTTTTGCGCTTCTTCCCCTTTGGACTCGACCAGCTCGCGGATCGGCATGACGCCGATATAAGCCTGGCTCCAGACCGGGAGTTCAGTGTCGCCGTGTTCCCCAATAATATAGGCATGAACATTTTGCGGAGCGACAGAGAAATACTCGCCCAACAAAAAGCGGAACCGCGCCGTATCTAAAATCGTCCCCGAACCGATCACCCGCTCATGCGGCAGGCCGCTGAATTTCCACGTCGCGTACGTTAAAATGTCGACCGGATTGGTGGCGACGAGAAACAGTCCTTGAAATCCGGATGCCATGACCGACTCAACGATCGAGCGGAAAATGGCAATGTTTTTGTCCACAAGATCAAGTCGCGTCTCGCCCGGTTTTTGGTTGGCGCCGGCGCAAATGACAACCAAATCGGCATCGCGGCAATCATCGTAATCGCCGTGCCAAATGTCAACCGGCTTCGGCGCAAATACTTTCCCATGGTTGAAGTCCATCGCATCGCCTATGGCCTTGCTTTCATTCGCATCGATGAGCACGATCTCATCGGCAATCCCTTGATTCATTAAGGCAAACACATAACTGGCGCCGACAAACCCGGCGCCGATGACCACTACTCGGGCTCCACCGTTGTTTTTCATTGCATTCATCCTCCCTCAATATAATGCGAACACTTTCATATAAATATTTTACGCGAAAGGCGCACCGCAATGCATGCGCGATTGTGGCGATTGTTTGACTATTGTTTGTCCATTTCATGACAGACGCCGCGGCAAACAACGGGAGCACTCAGCTCCCCGTCCCGCGGTACCTCCTGACCCCGGCGTTCCAGAGCATCACGGCGATGATGAAAAACAACATGCCGACAACCGGGGTCAAAAACGCATAACCATACCATTCCTGCTTATGGAGAAAATACGAAGCTGGATAAACGCCGACAAAGGCAAACGGCAGCACCCACGTTAATATATAGCGGATGACGCGGTGATAAATATCGACCGGATAGCGGCCGTAGCTGCTGATGTTGTACATCATCGGCATGATGGATGTGCGGGCGTCGGCAAAAAAACTGATCGTCGCCAGTGAAATGAAAATGCCGGCGTAAATCAATGCACCGCCAATCACAAGCAAAATAAACACGAAGACATCATACCAATGAAATGAAAGAGACAAGCGGCTGCCGGCATACAGCATAATGATCAGCCCGGGCACAGCGCCAAGCAACGATTCGAGCTCCATCCGCTCCAAAATGATCTGGAACAGGCTGTGAACCGGGCGCGTCAACACGCGATCCATTTCTCCCTGAACAATGTAGCGCTCGTTGAAATCCCATAGATTAAAAAAGGCGCCAAATACGGCGTACGGCACAAGGAAAAAGCCGTAAATAAACAACATCTCATCGCGCGACCAACCGTGAAGCAGCGTCGTATGGCCAAACACGACGAGCAAGAACACCAAGTTGACCGCCTGCGCCATGAAGTCGGACAACCATTCAATCAGCAAATCCGCGCGGTATTGCCATTTTGTCTTCATGTACTGGGCCATATATTGAAAAAAAACCGATACGTAAAACAAAGTCTACCCCCCTTGCACAACGAGCCGTTTTTTCGCCACCCGCCATAACAGCACAATCGGAAACCATAACAGCACGGACCATGCCGCCTGCAGAAGCAGGCCATCACGGACAGCAGCTCCTTGAAAACTTTCTGTGATGATCATGCTTGGAATGTAGCTGATGGCTTGAAACGGCATATACGCCATGAGCTGTTGCGCCCAATCCGGGTAAAACGACAACGGCAAAATCAGACCGGAAAATAGATCAATAATAAACCGTTTCGCCCTCAGCAGCCCTTCATTTCGGAACGTAAAAAATGTCACGACTCCCGCAAGCAAGTTCAGCTCCGAAAAGATGATAAAGCTGAATAGAAGCGACAAGCCGAAAGACAGCCATGTTTTGGCGTGTTCCGGAAACTCGAGCGGCAAAAAGAGCGATACAACCAGCAACCCCGGCAACGATAGGAAGAACAATCGGAACAGCCCTTCGCCAAGCCCTTGCACCGCTTTCATCCCTAAATAGCTGTACGGACGGATGAGTTCCGTCGCTATTTTTCCATCGCGGATTTCCATCGCGATTTCGCGGTCAAGGTTGTTAAAATAAAACGCTCGCGCCAGCCAGGAAATGGCGACATACGTCGTCATTTGCCCAAGCGACATTCCTTGCATCGATGATTTGCCGCCATAAATAGCCGACCAAAGGAAGTAATACGCTGAGATGTTAATGGCGTAAATCAAAATGCCAGTATAATAGTTTGTCCGGTAGGCAAGCATCATTAAAAAGCGGATGCGGATCATCTCGACATACTTACCCATTAGCCGCACCTTCTTGATAAATATTGCGGATGATCTCCTCCGTCGGCACTTCATGAATGTGGATGTCTTGCAGTGGATAGCGGGCGGCGACGCGGCTGACGACTTCCGGCACGCCTCCTGATGGAACGTGCGCCACCCAAACGTTCGGCTGTTCACCTTGTTTCCAATTAACATCCAATCCAGTTGTCAGCTCCTGCAAGGCAACGAGGGGGGGCTTCTTCAACAAATGTAAACGAAATCCGTTTTCCTTGGCCCCATTTTTCTTTCAACTGCCCGAGCGAACCGTCATAAATGATTTTCCCTTCATCAAGCATAATCACCCGCTCGCAAAGCGCTTCAATGTCTGACATATCGTGCGTCGTCAGCAGGATCGTCGTGCCATACCGTTCATTCAATTGCTTTAAAAACTGGCGGATGTTCAGTTTCACCAGCACATCCAAACCGATGGTCGGCTCGTCCAAAAACAACAGCGGCGGGTTGTGAATGAGGGCGGCGGCGAGCTCGCAGCGCATCCGCTGGCCAAGCGACAGCTTGCGCACCGGCTTGTCAAGGAGCGGACCGATGTCTAGCATCTCGATGACTTCGCCCATATGACGGCGATATTGCTCATCGGGGACGCGGTATACTTTTTTTAACAGACGAAACGATTCTTGCACGGCGATGTCCCACCATAATTGCGAGCGCTGGCCGAAGACGACGCCGATCTTCCGCACAAATTTCTCCCGCTCTTTATGCGGATTCATCCCGTTGACGACAATGCGCCCGGATGTCGGCGTTAAAATGCCGGTCAACATTTTGATCGTCGTTGACTTGCCGGCGCCGTTTTCGCCAATATAGCCGACGATCTCTCCTTGCCTGACCGCAAACGAAATGCCGTCCACCGCCCGGATGGTCGCATAACGGCGCGTCCATAAATCGCGAAACGCTCCGACGAGGCCGGAGCGGCTTTTGTGCACTTTAAATTCTTTGCGCAATTGTTCTACTTCGATGGCGTTCATCGTTCTCCTCCTGCCTCTTCATCACATCAACATCAAAAAGGACGTCATCCGCCCTTCTCCTATGTTGCAATTATACATAAATCGTTGCTATTTTCACCTTTTTTGTTTTTCCAGACAAGTGTGCGCGCTATGGTAAAATAAAGAGGAAGTCATCGGGGACAGGAGGATGAAGCGATGCAATGGACAAAATCGGAGCAATTGTATGAAGAAGCGCTCCAGCACATCGTTGGCGGGGTGAACAGCCCGTCTCGCTCATACAAAGCGGTCGGCGGCGGTGCCCCAGTCGTGATGGAGCGGGCGCAAGGGGCGTATTTTTGGGATGTGGATGGAAACAAGTACATCGACTACTTGGCCGCCTACGGACCGATCATCGCCGGGCACGCCCATCCGCACATCGCGGAAGCCATCCGCCGCGCCGCCGAGACCGGTGTGTTGTACGGCACGCCGACGCCGCATGAGATTACATTTGCGAAGATGTTGAAAGAGGCGATTCCGTCGCTTGAGAAAGTCCGCTTTGTCAACTCGGGGACGGAAGCGGTGATGACGACAATCCGCGTCGCCCGCGCCTACACCGGACGAAGCAAAATCGTCAAATTCGAAGGCTGCTACCACGGCCATTCGGACCTTGTACTTGTCGCCGCCGGCTCGGGGCCATCGACGTTGGGGACGCCGGATTCAGCCGGCGTGCCGCAAAGCATCGCCCAAGAAGTCATTACCGTGCCATACAACGATGTCGACTCATTCCGTGAAGCGATGAATGTTTGGGGCGAACAAGTCGCCGCCGTATTGGTTGAGCCGATCGTCGGCAACTTCGGCATCGTCCTACCAAAACCGGGCTTTTTAGAAGCGATCAATGAGATTGCTCACAAGGAAGGGGCGCTCGTCATTTACGACGAAGTGATCACCGCCTTCCGCTTTATGTACGGCGGAGCGCAAAACTTGCTTGGTGTGGAGCCCGACTTGACGGCGATGGGGAAAATTATTGGCGGCGGTCTGCCGATTGGGGCGTACGGCGGACGCCAGAACATTATGGAACAAGTCGCTCCGCTCGGACCGGCGTACCAGGCCGGGACGATGGCCGGCAACCCGGCATCGATGCTTGCGGGCATCGCCTGCCTTGAGGTGTTGAAACAAGAGGGCGTCTATGAGCATCTCGACCGATTGGGAGCCATGCTGGAAGAGGGCATCCTTGCCCATGCTCGCCAATGCGGCCTTCCGGTGACCGTCAACCGCTTAAAAGGCGCGCTCACCGTCTTCTTCACGGACGAAAAGGTGGAAAACTACAAGCAAGCCCAGCGCAGCGACGGCGAGTTGTTTGCGAAATTTTTCAAGCTCATGCTCAAACAAGGGATCAATCTCGCGCCATCGAAATATGAAGCATGGTTTATCACCCTCGCCCATACAGAAGACGACATCGCCTATACGATCGAGGCGGTCGGCAAGGCGTTTCGGCAGCTATAAGCGCTTGCGCCTCCGTCACCCTCGTCAAACAGCGCCCGCGTCAGGCAGGCGCTGTTTTGTTTTCACTGCATTTGTTGACAATTTTGTGAACAAAGCAGGAGAACAGGAAAGGGTCATTGATTTCCACCTGCCTGCATGATATGATAAACATTAAATTCTGAAAATTAAGACTCGTATTTTTCATCCAGCAAGCAGTGGAGGAGGTGACCGGCGCCGAGGGGAGAGCGCCCTCCCGACCGCGCCTAAGTATACATGGAGCAACGTACATATCGTTCGGCAAACGAAGCGAACCAACGCGGCGCCATACTGTTGGCGGCAATGGAAAAGCGGAACATCCCGACCAACGAACATGTCCAAACTGTCCTTCAGGCGCTTGCCCAATGGGGCGCAAAAGGAAACGCTGCGATTCAGCTGGACATCCCGCGCAAACTATGGATGGAAAAACTCGCGAATGCTGGACAAAATCCGGAAATTGCAACAAACAGCTATTTCACCGTCGGCCATATACACGTTGCGCCTTCCGCTGACGCTGAGCGGGTTCGGGCGCACCTTCGCCAATTGTGCAAACAGTTCGGCTTCATTCTTCTGTTCGAAACCATCCGGCCATCCGCAGATGAAAGCGCCTTGTTTTGGCAAATCGCCATGCTGCCAGGCGATGTATTTTCGTTATCAGACCGCTTGTTTCGACTGACGGCCGCTATGGAACGCGAGCCGCACGTCCGCGTTGCTTCGCTCGGCCACACTCATGTGATCTATCAAGCATATACACTGGCTGATTTGTTGCGCGAACCGGATGTATCCCATCCGTTTTTCGCCTCAGCCGCTTCGTTCGCCTATGCCAATGGGGCGGAGTCTTTCTTTTGCCATCAGCGGCTCGGTTCAGCCGGCATGCTTGTCCATTGCGGGGAAATGTCTGTTGGCGCTGTGGAAACGCTTATTTACGACCACGGTTACAGCCTGCTCGAGGCAGCCGGAGCTGCCTTTTGGCCCGACGCGGCCAAACGACACAGCTTGCCGTCTATCGGACAGCTGCCGGCATGTTTGGCCGCCAGCTTCGAACAAGAAGCCGTATGGGTCGCCGGAACAGCCGGAGCGCTTTGGAAAACGGATGATTCCTCCCGTGTATTCATCGCCTCTCGTCCGCAGGGCGGCCATGCTGAACCGCTCGCTCCCGGCCAGCCGCTGGCGCTCATCCGTTCCACAACGGGGCGAACCCAATGGCTGAATGGCGACCATTTCCTCCAAGAGATGGCAATCCGCCTCTCCAATCGGCGCGATGCACATGCTCCGATCACCTTTTGATCCTTCACGCCCTGCTGATTTCGGCAGGGCGTTATATTTTTTTCCTTGCACTTATATTTTTTTCCTTGCACTCATATCTAAAAGTGTGTATAGTACTGAATGGTCTACGAAAATGGAAAAGGAGAGGTTTCCATAGATGAAGCTCGGTGCCCGCATTTTCAAAACGGGGATCGCGGTGGCGCTCGCCTTGTTTTTGGCGGCGCTCTTTCACTTTCCGTCACCGGTGTTCGCCGGCATTTCCGCTGTATTTGCCATGCAGCCAACCATTTATCGCTCATATTTGTCACTCATCGAACAAGTGCAGGCGAACGTGATCGGCGCCTTGTTCGCGATTGCGGCGGTTCTTATCCTCGGCCGCGACCCGCTGGTCGTCGGCTTGACGCTCATGATTGTGATCGCTCTTTGCCTAAAAATGCGCCTTGAATCGTCGACAATTTCCGTGGCGCTTGTCACCGTCATTGCCATTATGGAATACACGGATCGCCAATTTATCGAATTTGCGGCCATCCGCTTTTTAACGATTATGTTCGGCATTTTCGCCGCCTTTCTTGTCAACTTGATTTTCTTGCCGCCAAAGTATGAAAAGAAATTGTACGAAAAAATTCGCGATGAGACGGAAGCGATTTTGAAATGGATTCGCCTTTGTCAACAGCAGGCGACCGATCATCATCACTTAAAGGACGAGATCGAAACGTTGCACGAGAAAATGACGAAACTGGAGCACTTGTATTTAATGTATAAAGAAGAACGCACCTATTTTCGACGCCAACGCTTCCAAAAGTCGCGCAAGCTTGTGCTGTACCGGCAAATGATTGCCTCAGCCGACCGGGCGCTGTCCGTATTAAAATGGCTCCACCGCCTTGAGAATGAGTTGGGCCGCCTGTCCGACCCGTTTCGCCATGCCATCTTCCTGCACCTTGGCAGCCTGGTTGGGTATCACGAGCAAATGTTGCTGAAGTTTGTCCATCAAGCAAAGCCGCTTCCCCATCACATGTGGGCAGAAGGCATCGATCGCGAACGGGGGCAGCTCGCTTCCATGATTTACGCCGACGGGCAGCCACCTTCCGATTACCGCCTATTTTCGTTACTCGGCGCCATCATTGATTATGGAGACCGGCTTGAGCATTTAGACAAGTTAATTGATAGTTTTCACCATTACCATTACGATGACGAATTGGCCAAACAGCTCGAAAAGTCGGCAGGCGGCCGCTCCTAGCAGGCCGCCTCTCTCAATTTTTCATCCGCGGGTCAAGCGCGTCGCGCAGCCCGTCGCCCATTAAGTTAAAGCCAAGCACCGTCAGCATGATCGCCAATCCAGGGAAAATCATCGTCCACGGTGCTTGGGTCAAGAAGTCTTTGGCATCAGACAACATTTTCTTAATATTTTTGCTTACTACTGCAACTGCTGGATCGTCAACAAATGATAATAGCTTCCTCCCTTTTCCATCAGTTCCTCATGCGCGCCTCTTTCGACAAAAAAAGCAGAAAAAACCTGCCAGCGATGCCGAACAGGCTTTTTTCACGCCGCTATTTATTTTTGGTAAGCTTGAAACATCGCGTACCATTTGTCGATAAACTCGGGCGCAAACGGCCCTTTTCGCTCTTGAATCCAGCCGACAAGCTTATGGACGTTGTCTTTTAAAATGCGGTCAATCACATCCGGATAGTGCATCTCGCGGCGGTGCCGTTCGTACTCATCCTCATCGAGCAGCATATACGTCATGTCCGGAAACACTTTAATGTCTAAATCGTAATCGATGTATTTGAGCGCTTCCTCATCCCAAACAAACGGTGAACTTAAATTGCAGTAATAATACACCCCGTCCTCGCGGATCATGGCGATAATGTTAAACCAGTGCTTAGCATAAAAAAAACAAATCGCCGGCTCGCGCGTCACCCACGTCCGGCCGTCTGCTTCCATGACGAGCGTCTTGTCGTTGCCGCCGATCACATAGGATGGCGTTCCTTTTAACACGATCGTTTCGTTCCAAATGCGGTGAATCATCCCATTATGTTTGTAGCTATGGATTTGAATGATTTTCCCTTCCCGAGGATATGCCGGCATCATTCTTCCCCACTTTCCGACGGGAGCTTTTCTTCTGTATTATACCGTATTATACCGTGTTCTTTTGGCAATGAAAAGAAAAGCAGGCCGATTTGCCCAGGCCGGAACGGCCAAGCGGCGCGCTCCGTCTAGGCTCTGGACGCCATCTGTCCGAAAAATGCGCGGCGGATGTCTTCGACTTGCTGCTTCATTCGCCGCACTTCCTCGCGAAGCGCGGAGGTCGGCGCTTCGCGTTCGAGCTCGTCCAACTCGCGAGCAAGCTGGTCGCAACGCTCCATCTCATGTCGCAAAAACAGCGCTTCGTCCCCGGCATTCATCCACCCATGCCCCATCATTCTTCCTCCATTCTCCCTTCCCCTTTTGCCTCCTGGCTTTAACAAAACAGTTCGCTCCTTAAGCCGTTAATCCCTTTCGCTAATCTTGCAAAAGAGTGGCGGTTTTTGTCGCAAAAAAAGCAGGGGCGCGCTGCCCCTGCTTTTTCCTTCCATCTTCGGCCTATCGACTGCGCTCTTGTAGCAACATACGCCGTCGTCACAACCGCCAGGCGTCAGCCATGGATGATCGTTGGTTACTGATTGACATTTTGCGCTTTGCGAGCTTCCGCTTGCGCATTTTGTTGTTTTACTTGTTGCACATTCGTCTCAGCCGCAAATTCCGTTGCGAATTGGCCTGCTTGAGCAGCTTGAGCCGATTGGGCATTTTGTTGTCTTACTTCTTGAATGTTCGTGCCAGCTGCTGTTTTGTTCGGTTGTTTGGCCATTGTTCTCACCTCCACATGCCTTACTATGCCCCGGAGGTGACGGACTTATCCGTGGACACTACAAAAGCAAAGATCTTCCACCATCAACAATAATCGTCTGCCCGCGAATCATCTCGGCGGCATCGGATAATAAAAACAAAACGGCGTTGACGAGATCGTCCGGTTTGACTGGGCGCCCAGCTGGCGTGTTGGCCGCCGCATCGGCGAGCAGCTCGTCGCGGTTCGGAAAATGCTTCAACGCCTCCGTATCAACTGCTCCGCCGGAAACGGCGTTGACGGCGATGTTTTTCGGCGCCAGCTCGACAGCTAAGTAGCGGGTCAGCGCTTCCAGAGCGGCTTTCGAGACGCCGACCGCCGTATAGTTTTCCAAATAGCGGATCGACCCAAGCGAGCTGATACTCACAATTTTCCCGCCGCCAACCCGCTCCATCCGTTTCGCCGCTTCTTGGGCGCAAAAGAGAAGCGCTTTGCTGTTGATGTTCATCGTCCAGTTCCAATGCGTTTCCTCAAGTTCCAGCGCCGGGCGCAGCACGCCGGAGGCAGCGTTGTTCACGAGCACGTCGACCCGTCCGAACGTTTCATCAATTTTGGCAAACATCGCCCGGATTTTCTCGACATCGCCAACGTTCGCTTTGACGACGAGCGCTTTTCTCCCGAGCGCTTCAATTTCACGAGCCGTTTCTTCAGCAGCGGTTTTGCTGCGGGCATAATTGACCACGATATCATATCCTTCTTGCGCCAGCCGCATCGCAATGGCTTTGCCGATGCCGCGGCTGCTTCCTGTCACGACCGCTACTTTTCCACTCATGTTTTTCCGCCCCTTTACGTATAATATAGCCGAATTCCACCGCGAAGGAGGCGCAGCCTATGTACGTTGGCCGCGATATGACAGAATTGTCCATGATCCCGAAAACGGAATGGACAGACGACGAACTCGCTCATTTTCACCATTCATTCCAGCAAATCGCTCCGTATTTAAACGCCGAAGGGCAAACGATCTACCGCGAAATTCTCGAAGAAATCGAAGCGCGCGGCGGCCTTGGGCGCCGTGAAGCGACGTATACAAACGGCACGATGACAGTGCCTGACTAATGCAGGCGGTGCGCTTCGCCTGCCTGTTCTTTGTACTTACGCCAAATACGCTGGTGTGACACCGGAAACACATAAGACTCAAGCTCGTCGCCTGGCACGAGCCGGAGCGGCTCTTCCACCGGTCCGCCGTCAACTAGACGCCCGCGATACACCGTCAGCCGCCAAACTAGATGGGAAAACGCGTGATCAAACGAGGCAAACGGCTCGGCCAGCTCGATTTGCAAACCGTACCGCTCATGCAACATTTGTCCGAGCTTCTCTTTCCCTTCTTCCCCGCCTGTTTCACAGCCCGGGAATTCCCATAAATTCGCCAACAAGCCGGTGTTGCTGCGCTTGCGGATGAGAATGCGTCCTTCATCATCGGCCAGCACCGCTACTGCGAGCGCCACTTGTTTGACCGCTGTTTTTTTCGTTTTCACCGGTAGCTCTTCCGGCACCCCTTCGGCGAACGCTTGACAGTAGGCTTGCACGGGACAAAGAAGGCATGATGGGCGGCGCGGCGTGCAAACAAGAGCGCCAAGCTCAATCAGCGCCTCGTTAAACGCTCCCGGGTTTTCGTACGCCATAATCTCGCGGACGATTTGTTCAAACCGTTTTCGCGTCGATGGTTTCGCAACATCATCCGTCACGAAAAACAAGCGCGACAACACGCGCATGACATTGCCGTCCACCGCCGGTTCCGGCACGCCGTAGGCAAGGCTCAACACCGCCCCGACTGTGTACGGACCGACTCCTTTTAGCTTCGAAAACTGCTCCGGATCGTCCGGCACCTGCCCGCCGTACCGTTCCTTTACTTCCTTGACCGCCGCGTGCAAATGGCGGACGCGCGAGTAGTAGCCAAGCCCTTCCCACGCCTTCAGCACCTCGTCTTCTTCAGCCTCGGCGAGCGCCTCCAGCGTCGGAAACTGTTCTACAAACTTTTCAAAATACGGGATCACCGTCTCGACGCGCGTCTGCTGCAGCATCACTTCCGACACCCATACTTTGTATGGGTCTCGGTCTTTTCGCCATGGCAAGTCGCGGCGCTCCCGGGCGAACCAGTCAAGCAAATCGCGCTGAAACTCGCGCGCCGGAAACCGCTTAGTCCACGTTGTGATTTTCACTATTCTTCCCCCATGATGCCTATTGTCCATCCCATTATACCAAAAAGCCCTCGGCGTGGCTTGCCGCACGCCGAGGGGAAACGGAAGGAATCGTTCTCAACTTTCCTTAGCCGCCGAAACACAGGCGATTTGTTCATGCTGGGCTCGCAATCGCCGCAGCAAACCCGAACCCCATAATCGCCAGCCCTGTAGCCAACCTGCGCCGGTCCGGGAACCATTTCACAAGCGTCGACACCGGCGCAATGTATCCGACGCCAAGCCCAATTCCTCCCAACACCCCGTAAAACAAATACAACAAGTATTTCGAACCAAGCGCCACGGCCAAACCAGACCCCGTCACCCCGAGGCCAAAGAAGACGGCCGCCAATAGCCCGGATTTCCGCGGCCCGTGCTTTTCCACAAAATGGCCAAGGAACGCAGCCGACAAACCTAAAAAGCTGACAACTGAAACCTCTTCTTCCAAAACCAACAGCGTCCTGTGCAAAAGCAGGGCGCTGTTTTGTTTGCCAAAACACCATCCGCTGCCGGCTTGCGTCGGCAATGAATTTTAGTGATTCCGCCCCTCCCCAGCTGTCGGCGTCGTATGATACAATAGCCATACCGTTGTTTGCCCCAACTGGACAAGAGAACGGTTATTGGCCCGACCCCGGACGGGATATACTAACAAACGACGCTGACAAAGGAGGCGCCTTCACGTTGGATACAGGCACACATGTTTTGATGGGAGTGGCGCTCGGCAGCTTAGCATCGCTCGACCCCACCATTGCCCATGACCCGTTTTTATCCCATGCCGTATTGATTGGCACGCTCGCCGGATCACAGGCACCCGATATCGATACAATTTTAAAGTTGCGCAATAACGCCAAATATATTCGCAATCATCGCGGCATCACCCATTCGATTCCCGCCGTTGTCATTTGGCCGCTGTTGATCGTCGGCATCATGGCCGCCGTCTATCCGGAAACGGACTGGCTCCGCGTTTGGCTTTGGACGTTTGTGGCTGTTGCCTTTCACGTGTTTGTCGATATTTTTAACGCTTACGGGACGCAAGCGCTGCGCCCGTTCACAAAAAAATGGATCGCCCTTGGCGTCGTTCATACGTTTGACCCAGTTATTTTTGCGCTTCATTTGCTCGGCGTCGGCGCCCTGTTTCTCAACGTCCACCCCGGTTATGCGTTTCTCGTCGTTTATGCGCTCGTGGCCGCGTATTATGTGTTCCGCTTCCGCGAACAAGCCAACATTAAACAGCTCGTGCACGCCTCTATACAAGGAGTGACGGACATCATTACTGTGCCGACGTGGCGGCCGCGCGAATGGCATTTAGCCATTTCAACCTGCGACGAATTTTACGTTGCCCGCGTCAAACACGGCGAGCTCATCATCCTCGACCGCTTCCAAAAACGGCCGCTTCCCGACCACCCGGTGATCAACGCCGCCAAGCGCGATGAAAACGTCGCCGCCTTTTTGTCGTTTTCCCCGGTGTACCGTTGGGAAATGAACGAATACGACGACTATTATGAAGTGCGCTTTACTGATTTGCGCTACCGGAGCAAAGGATACTATCCATTCGTGGCCGTCGTTCAGCTAGACCGCAACCTCAACATTGTCAGCTCATACACGGGCTGGATTTTCAGCGAAGGAAGGCTGCGGAAAAAGCTCGAGGTGACGCCAAACTGACAGAGCGGCTTGTTTTGATCCAACAATTTGCACACATAAGCGCCGCCCTTCGTTTCATAATAAGAATACGTGTTGGCCATCCAACACGAGCTCGCCTCAAAAGGGGGAATGGGCCGTGCGAAATAAGGAACGCAACTTCCCGAACCAAAACAACAACAAGCTCGAAGGCGAGCCGCGCGCCAAAGCGGAATACGCGTCCAAGCGGGCTGACGGGACGACCAACACTCACCCACAAGAGCGGATGCGCGCTTCAGGCAAGCGCAGCGACTTCTTCTAAAGAGAGAAAAACCGGGGAGCATGGACACATTCGCCTGCTCCCCGGCACATTCAGCAGCGAGGTGAACGGTCATGAGTCACCATCAGCGCAAAAAATTTTATGACAACTTTTACTCGAATCCGTTCCAGCAGCCGTGGGCCAATCCGAAACACGCTCATTCGCAGGTGAACGGTGAAACGCAGCAAACGCTCGACCTCATCATTTTAGAGCGGGAGACGCGCAAGCAGTCGTAGCGAAAAAACTTAGGGGTTGTTCCCCCTAAGTTTTTTTCTTTCGACTCGCTTTCCGTCTGGCTGCAAACTGATCCCGCCTGTCATGAGGAGGGCAAATTCGGCTTGCGGAGCAGCGAAATCGGCAACGCTTCTTCCTCCCCGTTTCCTTTCAGCCGCCAGCCCCAGGCAAACACTCCTTTTAAATAGCGAACTTTGAAATATTCCCCAGGTGCTCCTTCAATTTCATAAATCTCTCCCGGGGGAAAATCAGCAGGGTTAAGCATATACGCTTTCGCCATGGCCATTTTTCGCTCATAGACAGCATATTCATTCACCATGCCCATCTGCTCCGCCTTACGCGCTTTCTCAGCCAACACGGCGATTTCCCGCTGCAACTCCTCTTTCGTCATCTCGCTATACCGTTTTTGGTCCTCTCTCATGGTCACGATCCCCCTTTTTGGTTTTCACCGCTGCCTTGCCCGCGCAGCCATTCATCGATCAAGTCGAGTGAAAACCCTTTCCGATAAAGGGCTTGGCGCATCTTTTGCTCATAAAGCGGCCGCGGGTGGTGCGCATAACGGCGGTGCGCTTTCTCCGCCTGAACACTGAGTGCCTCCCGTTCTTCTTTTTCAGTATGAGCGCCGCCATCCGCCAAAACGGCGGCAATCACCTCATGCGGAAACCCTTTGCGCATCAGCTGCTGCCGCACCCGTTCCAAAAACGCGCGAGCCGATTCAGCCCGGCGCTGTTTTTTCGCCTTTTCGTAAAGCGAGCGGGCGATGGCCATCTGTTCATCCAACGTATACTCCGCCAAACTCTGCTCGATCAAGCAGCCCAAAACACCGAGCCGTTCCAGTTCAGCGCGGATGAGAAGCGGCCCTTTCGCCGCCGTCTTTTTTTGCGTGCGCACGTAGGCGGCCGCAAACGCCCCGTCATCAACATACCGCTCAGCGCGAAGTTTTTTGAGCACTTCATCAATCACCGAATCCGGAGCGCCTTTTTTTCGCAAATGTGCAGCGACCTCATGCTCCGAACGCATCCGGTGCGCCAAAAAGTAAAGCGCCTGTTGATACGCCTTTTTCACCTCATCGGCATACACAATATGTTGAAGCAGGTCGTCGCTGATCTCCAGCCCTTTTTTCAAGCGGAATTGAAGCAATACATCTTGATCAACTGTCAATCTCAACGACGGTGCGCCGTCACGGTGCACGACAATCCAAAATCGTTCAGCATTTTGTTCGGTTGCGACAATGTCGGCAATCGTTCCCATTGTTTGTCCCCCTTATCTTTTATGGTATCATAAGCAGGAACTTCTGACACCAAAAGCGAAGTCATAAAATAAACCAATGGAAGGGGAATCAAGATGCGCATCGCCATCAATGGCGGAACCGGGCTGATCGGCCAGGCGCTCGCCCGCCATTTTTCCAAGCAAGGACATGAGATCTACATTTTCACCCGCTCTCCCAAACCTTCCGAAGGCAGCATTCATTATCTTTCCTTCGACAACGACCGAAAGCCTGAAGTTGTCGATGTCGCCATTAATTTAGCCGGGGAGCCGCTCAATCGAAAACATTGGACGGCGAAGCAAAAAGAGATCATCCTTGACAGCCGCCTTCGATCCACCGAAGCGATGGGCCGCTACATCGATTCACTGTCCCGCCCCCCGTCGTTGTTTATCAATGCCAGCGCCGTCGGCATTTACGGCATCTCGGACTCCGCGACATTTACGGAACAAACAGCCGATTACGGCAGCGATTTTCTCGCCAAGACCGTTCAGGCGTGGGAAGCAGCAGCGAGCCCCATCGAACAACTCGGCATCCGCACCGTCTACGCTCGCTTTGGCGTCGTGTTTGCCCGACATGGCGGCGCCTTGCCGATGATGATCAAGCCGTACCGGCTGTTTGTCGGCGGCCCAATCGGCAGCGGACGGCAATGGCTATCGTGGATTCATCTTGAAGACGTCGTGCGCACAGTCTCGTACATCATCGAACACGAGGAATTGTCCGGCCCGATCAATTTCACCGCGCCCCATCCAGTGCAAATGGACGAGTTCGGTCGTACGGTCTCCCGCCTGCTTCGCCGCCCGCACTGGCTTCCGGTTCCCGCCTAGGCACTTCGCCTTCTCCTCGGCGAAATGAGCATGCTTGTTGCCGAAGGGCAACGCGTCATTCCGGAAAAGCTGCTGCAAGCTGGGTTCCGCTTTTCGTTTCCAACGTTAGAAGATTGTCTCACGGATTTGTTTTTGCCGCAAGGCTGACAAAAAATATCCAAAAAAATTAACAAAAAAGCAATTCCCTTTTTTCATCTAATCGTGTATGATAAAGAAGACTTCAGGGCAGTTGTGGTTCATAACCGCATACGGACAGGAATAAGGGGAAGGCAAATGGTTCGCCACCAGCGCTCGCGCTGGTTCTAGTGGGTTCGATTCCCACCCCGAAATTTTTTTAACGATGTTGTTATAAAAAAATTTCGAGGGTGGGTTCCCGCTGGGAGGCTGCCCTCGGCATCCAAAGGAGGGATTGGCCATGTTGAAAAAACGCGAGCTGCAAGACTGCCATGCGCTGTACGAGCTGATGGTGCATCCGGACGTCTTCCCTTTCGTGCGCCAAAAAGCCAGCTCGTACGAAGAGTTTTTATTCATGACAAAACAGCTCATGGAGGCGGAAGAACGCGGCGAATTGATTTCGCGCACGATTTTAGACGAATGGGGAAACCCAATCGGCACGATCAGCCTCTTTGACATTCAAGACGGCGCCGGCTTTTTAGGAACGTGGCTTGGCAAACCGTACCACGGGCGCGGCTACAATCAGCGCGCCAAGGAATCGTTTTTCCACGAACTGTTTTATGAGCTTTCCATCGAAACGGTGTTTTTGCGCATCCGCAAAGTCAATGTGCGCTCGATCAAAGCGGCGGAAAAACTGCCGTACGTCACGCCGGCCAATGAAACGCGGCGGGCGCTGCTCGAGCAAATCGGCACGGATGTATACAATTTGTACGAAATTACAAAAGACAACTACACGCTTTATACGATGCGCCATCCCTCCTTTACGCTGGAAAAGGAACAACGAAAAGAAGCGTAAGCGCGGAAGGACGCATGACGATCGAAAAAGAGGCTGTCGTTCGGACATCCTCTTTTATTTATATATGCATAAAAACGGCTGGCCTCGTCCAAAATGGAACTAAAGGCATATCATGCAAAGCGAGGGAACGAGCGATGGAGGAAAAACGAAAACGCGAAAAAGTGAAGCATACGTTGACAAGCGCCCAAGAAGTAAGTTATGCCCGCGATTTTAAAATGGCGGACCAAGCGGGCGGTTACACTGCCAAAAAAGCGCGCCATTAGAAATGATTGCTATTTATATGGCGGCGCCGTCCATGCCATGCTAATGAATGAATCGTACGATTCACACTTCTTTATAGGGGGCATGGACGATGGGCCGATCTCGCGGACAACGGACGCGCGACAAAAACAAGGCAACTTTGCCGCAGGTTCCCAAACAATTGAAATCTGACGGCATTGACGTCGAATATTCGGCGGAATTTGCCGACCATGAAGACCTCGAGGCGCAAGCGCGCGCGGCCGCTGCTGGCATCCGCCGGCAAGAGCGCAAACGGTAACGGAAAGAGGTGTCCTTTCAATGGGACACCTCTTTCCTGTGCAGACCGCACCGTTATGTCGCCGCCTCCCCCGCCGGTTCGAGCACTTGGCTGTATCGCCTGTAAAAGAGGCCGAGCTCCCCTTTGTAATTGTCTTTCCACGGTTTTTCTTTGCCGCAATAATGAATAAAGACGGTGTTTTCCTCGATCCACGCCAAATTATGTTTTGGGTTGGGCAACAGCTGCAAAAAATCGTAATAACGGGCATCATAGTTGTAACGGTAGCTATCGACCGGTTTGATTTTGTCCCAATACAGCCCGTTGAGCACATCTTGGTCAGGAAGGACAAGCTTAAACCGGTTGTCGCGGATAAACTGGTAAATGTCCGCGAGCCGGACGTGTTCGCGCATCGCCGCGATGTTCATCATCATGACGCCCGTGTTGAAATAACCTTTCGCGTTCGGCGTTTTCAAGCGAAGTTTGTTGAACAAATTGGCCACTTTGGTCGAATGCGTATGCTCGGCGGCGATAAACCAGTTCCCCTCAAAGTCCATCTCATACAGCTCATCGATCGGATTGATGGCGACAATGTCCGGATCCAAGTACAGCACCCGGTCGACATCGGGCGGCAAAAACAAATGCGCCGCCAGACGGTAATACATCTCCACCGTATAGTGGCGAAACACCGGAGCATCATGAAACAGCTGCGGGTCGACATAAATTGGCACCAGTTCATGCCCTTGCTTGCGAACGAAATCACTAAGCGCCCGGATCTCCTCCTCCGCAATGCGCGAATAAAGCAAATAAAATGTAAACGGGCGCCGGTTATTGCAAAATAACGAATACATAAGCACTTTCAGCGGTGGAAGATAATTGGCGTCTGCCGTCACTAAAATGCGGAACATGCATCATCACTTCCTTTGCGTCATCGTTTCCCCTTTCTCTACATTATATCTGAACGCAGGCAAATGTTGCCCCCTTTTGGCCTTGGACAGCAATGTTTTCCTATCATCCTTTTCGTTGGATCATATTTCCTGTCCATGATATAGTGGAAAGAGAACAGAAAAAGGGGGATTGGAAACATATGGGGAATGTTCGTTGGGTGTTGGCTCTCATTTCGTTTTTAGCAATCACACTTTTCTCCTGCAGCAAACCGCCATCGCCGCACGATGCATTAAAAACGTACACCTCCTACTGGACGAAACAGCAATTTGCGAAAATGTACGACATGCTCTCAGAAGAAACGAAAAAAACAGTCGGCAAAGAGCAATTTGTTGACCGCTATAAAAAAATTTACGGCGACATCCAGGTGTCTCACTTATCCGTTGCCCCAGTCCCTGTTCATTCAGTAGCCAGTGTGCATGATGCCTCCACGATCCCCCCGTACTTTTTATCAATTTCCGCCGTAATCGTCAGCGTATCGTAAAGGCTTTTGGCCGCCATTCCGGCCGGCAGCCGCGCATGGCCGGCGATAAACTGCGTTTTCATCCGCTTTCCCTCTTTCCTCGTCTTTCTTATTGCTGTTATACCAACTATTATCTTGTTTCGCGGCGTACATCTATTTTCCCTGCCTCGTTTGGCAGGCAGCAAAAAAAAGCCGCCCGCCAAGCAAACTCGGCAAGCGGCAAATCGTTGCTTTTTAGCGCTTCTGCCTTGATGCAAGACGGTCTGCCTCCCAGTTCACCCACGCCCCGCTGTCTGGGTCAATCGAGGCGAGACGGAGCCAACCGTTTTGCACTTTGCGACGAAACTCTTCATTTCTGTCGAGCAGCTGCTCGATATAATAGGACGGCGCTTCGATGATGACAAGCAACCGAAGAGGAGCATGAAACAGTTCGCGATCGGACGCGGCGACCGACTGCCATGGAAAGCCGGCTAACAAGTCGCTCCCGTTCCCTTGCATGACGCCGATGCCGCCGGTCACCGTCTGGGTCGTTTTATCGCCGCTCCCGTAGTAGTGCGGTGCGACTGTTGAAGCGTAATATTGCAAGTTAATCCATTGTCCGACGGTCGCCGGCCCGGCGATAATGCCGGCGAGCGCCTCACCGGTCGGATCTTCGCGCCAATCGTAGCTATGCAAAAACACCCGGCCGTCTAAGTCCTTTCCTTTTGTCAACTTGCGGCGGCCGATCAAGAACGCAGCGTTCCGGGCCAATCCCCATTCTGGACGGATCTCGCTCCAATCAATGGCGCGCCGTTGCGCTTCCGCCACCGGATCGCGCGGCGTCTGTCCGACATGGGGGAGCTTTGCCATCCGCTCAGCGTTCGCACGGCGGCTCGCTTCGCCAAGCGCCTGCTTCAGCTGTCGAAACGACGCCTCAGCCGCTGCGGACAACGGCGGCATATCAAGCCAGCGGACTTCATCGACGGTCGTAATATGTTCCGCAGCGACAAACACCGTTTCATCCGGAATGTTGATCCCTTCAGCCGCCAGTCCAGCGCGCACTTCCGGCAAGTTGGCCAACGCGGCGAATACGCGGGCGTTGAACGCCCCGGCCGCACCACCGCACGCCCCGCAATCGAGCGCCGAAGCGTACGGGTTGTTGGCCGTCTCGCTTTCATGGCCGCAAACAACCACAAGCGGAGCGAACGAAGACGTCAAGCCAATGTTGACGAGCAGCTGCTTCACGTATTGCACTTGTTCCTCGGTTGTAAAGCCGATCGGCAGTCCAGACGATTCATCCTTTCCATGGCGGTGGAGCGACAAGTCCGTCTTCGGCTTATGTTCGGCTGCCGCTTCCGCCTGGCGGACGACCCGGCCAGCCCAAGCCGGCGCGGCGCTGCGGGCGAAGGTATGAAGGCCGAGCCATGGTCCGCTCATTTCCGGAAGCAATAAGCCGGCCAACATATGCTGTTTGATCTTTTTAAACGTCTGGCCGACAAAGCGGAATGCATCGCGCCGGCGACGGTACGGACGCGCCGCTTCCAAAGCGGCGGTTTCGTTGATTTCATGCTGCGGCGCGACGATCGCCGGGCATGACGGGTGAGCGTCATCGCTGTCAAGTGCGCGCGTTTGAATCGGCAAGCCGAAAAAGCCGGCGCAGCCATACGTTTCAAACGGTCCGGCCGCTTCCAAATGGCGGCGGAACGGCTCGGAACGGACGTCGATGCAAAACAATAGCTGCGCTGCCGCCTTCTTCGTCTCATCCATCGGCTGATGCGCCAATACCGCTTCTTTCAATTTCGCTTCATACGTATCTTCCCACGCTTCAAGCCAAAGATGACACCGGTCAATTCGCCAAAACCGATCGATAAACGCCAACCGGGCGCGCTGCTCTTTGCCGGACAGGTTCCGCCAGTCTTCCAGCGTCATCCCTCCCCAATGCAGCCAAGCGGCCAACAGTGAAAGAGCAGCGCCGATGTCCGCATGATCCTCCCGTTCAAGCGGCAAATATGGCGCCACAAGCGTCCATTCAAGCGACAGACGGACCGCCAAATAGTCAATCAATCCCCGCAATTCGTCGCCCGTCCGGCGCGACTGCCATACAACCATGCCAGCCCAGCCGGGCAACGCCAACAAATGCGCCTCCAAGTAAGCGGCGGTCTCTTCCTCCTGTACGCCAAGCTTCATCAACGCTTGACGCAGCGCCTCTTCCCCATCGTGCGGCCAATCGGCAAGCCGCTTCCGTTCCTCTTTCGAGAGCGCCGGGTCGGCGGCGATGAGCCGGCGCCATGCTCCGTAAAACCCCAGCTCACGATGTGGAAGCGCCCATGGCGCCGTGTTCGAACCATAAAACAGTTTGCACCATTTGACGGTTTGTTGGTCAAGGCGTTGGCTTACGCCGTGCAACGCGGCGCCCGCCGTCCGAACAGCCGCCGGACGCCATGCCGCCGCATGCGCCAGCTCCGCAAGTTCCGGCAGACGAAGCGCCTCGTTGGGCACCGTCTCATTCCAAAGGAGGGCGCGGCACATTCGCTCTGCTTCTTGGCGCCGCACCGGGAGCGGCTTGTTGTCAAGCCAACGCTGCAGCCGCCGCTCGACGAATACAAGGTCAATCTCCCCTTTTGCCATCGCCGCATGGAAAACCGCCATCGGCGGATACAAATCAATTCCATGCGCCTGCTGCAGGCGGGCGGCTGCGTCGGAAAACGTCTGCTCTTCAAGCCCCATCCACGGATGGCGGGCGATAAAGGCGGAAATCGGCCAAAGCGGCGCAACCGCCTTTGCCGCTTCGCTGACAAGCATAGCAAGCGGGCGGGCTTCTGCGCCGGTGGGCTTCGATTCCCCCGTTAGCCGTTCAAGCGGCATTGCACTTTTACTCATGAGCCATTCCCTCCTTCAGATAGGATGCCAAATAACGGGGATGCGCCTCCATAGCCGCTGGGCGCGGCTCCCCGAGATGAACGAGATGCATATACACCCGAACGGCAAGCGCCGATGTGCGCCGGTTTGCCAGCCAGGCAGCGGTCAATGCCGCCATCGCAAACAAGACGCCTACTGTCCATTCAAACGCGGCAGGCGGCACAAAAACCGTCGCTTCCCCCTGGCCGAGCAGCGTCAAAAACTGATGGCGCACCGTTTCCGAACCAAACGCCAACACAGCCACCGCCGCCAGGCCCATCCAGCGGCCTTCGCGGAAATCGGCTAGCCGTCCCCAAGCGACCGCCGCCGAGGCCCCAAGCAAAAGTGCGCTCAGCAGGCGGGCCGGTTCATTCGGGGAAGCGAACCAAAAAGACACCCCAAGCAGCACGCCAAGGAGAAGACCTCCCTGCCATGACCCGCTTCCTCGTTGGAATCCCGGCCGGCCGATCCTCGGAACAACCGAACCGGACTGCAGAAAAAGCGTCGCTTTAAACAGCCCGTGCAGCACCAAATGCACAACCGCCGCCCCGTAGGCGCCGAGGGCGCATTGCACAAGCATAACTCCCATTTGCGCCATCGTGGACGCGACCAGCTGGCGTTTATAGTCCGCCTGCACCAAACTAATGCCCATACCAATCAAAATCGAGCAAAAGGAGATCACAAACAATGCGATATGCGCCCCCGTCCCGCTAAAGAGCGGGGAAAAGCGCCAAAGCAACAGCCCGCCGGCATTGACGAGCCCCGCATGCATCACCGCCGACACCGGCGTCGGCGTCACCGCCGATTCCATCAGCCAGCGATGGAACGGCCATTGTCCAGCCGGGATAATGGCGGCCAAAATAAGCAGTCCGTTCATCACCGCCCTCTCCCAGGCGTCTAGGCGGGCAAGGCGCTCCGCCGACAGCGCAGAAGCAAGCTGCCATTCGCCGGCCGCCGTTCCGAGCCAGACGGCAGCGATGACGACGGCCAGCCAACTCAGGCTGAACACGACCGCCATTTGCCGGGCGACAAACTGCGCCGGCCTCCATTCTTTTTTCAATGCCGTTAACGCCACAAGGCCCATCAATGGAAGCCCCCAGCAGACGGCAACGAGGCGCATGTCGCCGCTTGCCCATGTCAGAGAAGCGGCCGACACCGTCCACGTCAACAAGGAAAAATAGCGCCGGTAAGCGCGGTCGCCATGCAAATAGCGAACGGCAAACCGTTGAATCACCCAACTGAGAAGTGAAATATAGACGGCCACCAACCAACTGACCGCATCAAACCGCCACGGCCCGGCCTCTGCGTTGCCGGCGCCGATCCATCCGGCGGCAGCCGCCGCTCCCGGAAGAAGCAACAGCCAGACGTGCACATGCACATACCGCTCCGGCATGCGCGGATGCAGCCATGCGGCTGCGCTGATGAAAACGATGGCCACTGCGGCGAGCCATCCCCATATGAACCATTGTGCTGCCATCACATTCTCCTCCCCTCGTCCTTTGTCTTCGTTCGGGAGAAAAAAGAAAAAACCGGCTATGTCAATCAGGCAACACGACCAAAAAGGCCGCACCATTGCCTATAGATTGCCCATAGCCGGTTTACCTTCAACCAATCGTGAGGCGATTGTTTGAAGATCTCCCGCTGTGCAACAGACACCGGTCGGTTTCCCTTCAACGAACTTACACTGGCGTAAGTTTTTTGAAGGGCTCCCGACATGCTGTCCTTTATGTTTATCCTATACTGTAGATGAGCAAAATCACTAACATAAATTTACATCGAAACAAAAAAGGAGACATGAACCCGATTCCTTGGTTAGAATAGATGTGCTACCAAACCATTTACAAGGAGGTTCATATCTAATGAATAGATTAGCACATCATCAAGGAATTCACAAGTTT
>NZ_JAFWFM010000179.1:0-2384 GCF_017515625.1 Geobacillus sp. | reverse complement strand
TAAACCGAACAACGCCGCTTAAAGACCCATGAATGGGTCTGTGAAGCAAGTCGTTGTTCGGTCTTCCGTCACGCTAAGGCGTGACGGAGGCAAGCCACACACTTGCCTTCGACAGTCGAAAATGGGCAAACCACTTTTCTGTCAAGGATATGTTAAACTTCTTTGTTGCATCTATCCTGAAAATACCCGAACTCCAAAATGTGTAAAGTTGTAAAATTCAACATAGAGGTCTTTTCATCCTTCCGATGGTGACGAAATTTTTTTGTCATGGGAGTCTATATATAGTTTGCTGACGCTTTCCTTTACGCGCTTTGCTCGCTTCGCACCGCCACGGCCACGCCGGCAGCAATGAGCGCCCCGCCGAGCCAAAACGAGACATCGAGTTGCTCTTGTAAAAACAGCCGGCCAAAGAGCGAGCCGACGCCGGCGTCAATCATTTCCATCCCTTTGTTCCAAAGAAAAAATGCCCCTGCTGTCGATATAACGCCAAGATACAACACCCCAAGGGCGACGGGAACACTCCAATGGCTCGCAGCAAGCCCCGGCCCTTCGGCGAGCATCATCGGCGTCATGCCAATGAGTGCCACAAAAATGGCATACGTGGTGATCGAAAACACGGACAAGCGGGCCGAAGCGATTTTCACGAGCACCGACAACAGCGCCCAAGTGACCGCCGCGCCGACTAAGCAAATGTTGCCAAGAAACGTTGATTCTTCTCCGCCTCCTAAGCCGACGATGACGATGACACCCGCTGTCGCCAGTAGCAGCGCAGCCATTTTCCGCCATGTGAGCGTCTCGCCAAGCAGCCAGCGGGCAAACAAAACGACAAACGCCGGGGTCGAGGCGGTGATGAGGGAAGCGGTATGGGCATTCGACCATTTTGTGCCGACAAACTGCAACGAAATGGAAACGACATAGCCGATGATTCCGATTGCGATGACCATCCCCCAGTCGCGCCCGCTCTTTGGCGGGCGCTCCCGTTTCGCCGCGGCGATGGCACCAAGCACAATCAAGGCGACGGCGTAGCGCAGCCAGACAAGCGTAAACGGCGGAATGTAGTCCAACACGTATTTGCTCACGACGTACATCCCGCCCCAAATGCTGGCAGCAAGCGATAAATACAAGGAAGCAAGAGCAGGTTGTTTCATGGCATCGATCCCCTTTGCGTTCTTCTTTCTGCTGCTGACTCCAAAAGCAAAGCCGTTATTTTCAGAACTAACAGCCAAACAAGACGGTGCTCGATCAGCTAGACGTCGCTTTCTTCCGGAGGAAACACAGGGGCGAGCGGAACCGTCAAATCCGGTTGCCAAAACGAAACCAGCTCATCGCGCGGATTTCCTGGGCGGCGAAATGAATCGCCTGCTGCCCCGAGCCGCACATCCGGTTGATTTGCACGGCCGGCACTTCGATCGGGAATCCGGCCTCAAGCGCCGCGAGCCGGCCGATGTTGTATCCTCTTTTTTGTGGCACAAAAAAGAAAGGAAGACCTCTTTCTTTCGACAAGAAAAAGAAAGAGGAGCCTCCTTGGCTTTTTTATCATCTCGCGCCGAGAAGACCCCCACTTCCACGCGTGAGCGTAGGTGGGAGAGCGTTCAAGCATGAATCACTAAATCGCGGTCACGGATCGTCATCAGCTCTTTTTTGTCATAGCGCCCTTCGTGTAGAAGACGGACCGCCTGCTTGCGGATCGCTTTTTCGATTAAGTTGCGCACATAACGGCCGTTGCTGAACTTGAGGCGGCCGGTCGCTTCCAGCGTCCCTTCGAGATGAATGTACAGTTTCCGCTCCGCTTCCGGCGTCATGTCGTATTCGCGCTCACGCAGCATTTGTTTGGCGATTTGCACAAGCTCTTCGACGGTATAGTCCGGAAACTCGATCGTCAGCGGAAAGCGCGACGGCAACCCTGGGTTCAACGATAAAAAATAGTCCATTTCTTTCGGATAGCCGGCTAAAATGACGACCAAATCGTCGCAATAGTCTTCCATTCCTTTCACAAGCGTATCGATCGCTTCCTTGCCAAAGTCTTTTTCCCCGCCGCGGGCGAGCGAATACGCCTCATCGATAAACAAAATGCCGCCGCGCGCTTTTTTGATCAAATCGCGCGTTTTGCTCGCCGTATGCCCGATGTACTCTCCGACCAAATCGGCCCGCTCCGCCTCGATGAAATGCCCTTTGGACAGCACGTTCATCTCAAAAAACAGCTTGCCGAGCAAGCGAGCCACCGTCGTTTTGCCGGTGCCGGGATTGCCTTTGAAAATCATATGGAGCGCCTGGCGGTTGGCCTTTAAGCCGTTCTCCTTGCGCAGCCGGTTGATGTACAGCCAGGCGTAAATTTCCTTGATGATTTTTTTGACATGATCAAGGCCGATCAGCTGATCAAGCTC
>NZ_JAFWFM010000178.1:0-7906 GCF_017515625.1 Geobacillus sp. | reverse complement strand
TGTTGGGTGTCGTTACCTCAATGATGGCCGAAAACAACGGGGGTGGCAAGCTTTTTTTCTTCCAACCGTTGAAACTCAAGGGAAAACCGTGAGTGTGGAGGATAAACTTTTGACAATACCGATGAGGCAAGGAGGGGGGATGAATGGAAGGGATCAGCCGGGACATCATGTATGCTGTCTTCCGGACGCAAAAGGCGCTTTATCGCCTCATCCGCGAGGACGCCGCCCGCGTCGGGGTGACAGAGGTGCAGCTGATCGTCTTATATACGCTGCTGAAAAAAGAGCATATTCGTCTGAATGACTTGGCGGAAAAATTAAACTTAAGCAACAGCAATGTCAGCGGCACGGTTGACCGGCTCGTCGGCGCCGGCCTTGTTGTCCGAGAGCCGTCGAAGCAAGATCGGCGCGCGGTCATTTTGAGTTTGACGGAAAAAGGAAAAGAGACGGTGTCGGAAGCGTTTGGCGAGCAGTCGGTGCTGCGCCGGCGGCTTGGCCGCATTCAA
The DNA here is from genome assembly GCF_017515625.1 of Geobacillus sp. NCBI lineage: Bacteria > Bacillati > Bacillota > Bacilli > Caryophanales > Anoxybacillaceae > Geobacillus > Geobacillus sp. Next base: position 7,403 of record NZ_JAFWFM010000178.1, on the reverse strand, counting down.
GAACTCGTCTCTCCAGAGGAGATTGAACAGTTTTTGCATCTTCATGAAAAAATTAAAGCGATTTTACTCGGGGAGGAATAGACGTGAACGTGAAACGACTGGTTGCGCTGAACATCATTGTGCTCATTTTGCTTGTCGGCGGCGGCTTTGCCGCCTACTACTATGTGAATGAAGCAACGAACTACATTAAAACGGACAACGCCCGCATCGACGGCCAGGTCATCTCCGTCGCTGCGCCGCTGTCCGGGAAGTTAACATCCTGGCGGGGCGACACGGGAAAAACCTTCTCAGCTGGGGAAGAAATCGGCGAGGTGTTTGACGGCAAAACAACGATTCCGGTGACAGTGCCGCATCGGATGACGATCGTGCAGCAAAACGCGGTCAAAGACTCGTTTGTCGCCGCGGGGACGCCGCTTGCCCGAGGGTTTGATTTGAACGATTTGTGGGTGACGGCGAACATTGAAGAGACCGATATTGAAGACGTGAAAGTCGGGCAAGACGTCGATATTTATGTCGATGCGTATCCGGACCGCAAATTCAGCGGCAAAGTCGAAAAGATTGGCAACGCGACAGCGAATACGTTCAGCCTGCTGCCAAGTTCCAATGCGACCGGCAACTACACGAAAGTGACCCAAGTCATCCCGGTGACGATTTCCATTGACAACTACAGCGGAGCCGGACTTGTGCCGGGCATGAACGTCACCGTCCGCATCCATAAGTAGGTGATGGGACATGACAACATTTGTCATTGGTTATATTGTGTTTGCCGTTTTGGTTTTGGCGGCGGTCAACATCGCGCTGCGCCGCCGCAAACCGGCTTCAGCTGCAGGGAAGGCGGCGGATGAAGCTGCGGAAGCCAACGCTCAACCGTTAGCGGAAACGAAAGCAGAGCCGTCGACAGGAACGGATGGGCGCCCGGCCGCTCCAGCCGGGCAAGGCGGCCTCGGGGATATCGGCAGCCGCGGCAAGGTTGTGGCGACGGTCATGCTGGGCGCGTTTGTCGCCATCTTGAACCAAACGTTGATCAACGTCGCCTTGCCCCATATGATGCAAGATTTCAACGTGGAAACGTCGACGATTCAATGGCTCGTGACCGGCTATATGCTCGTCAACGGGGTGCTTATCCCGATCAGCCCGTTTTTAATCGCCAAGTTTCCAGCGAAACGGTTGTTTTTATCGGGCATGTCGTTTTTCGCCATCGGCGCGTTTGTCTGCTCGATCGCTCCGTCGTTTGCCGTCATGCTCGCAGGGCGGCTGACGCAGGCGGTCGGGGCCGGCATTATTATGCAACTGATGATGGTCATTATGTTGTCGATTTTCCCGCCGGAACGCCGCGGAGTGGCCATGGGGACGGTCGGAATCGCCATGATGTTCGCGCCGGCGATCGGGCCGACGTTATCCGGATGGCTTGTCGAACATTATACATGGCGGCTGTTGTTTTACGTCGTTTTGCCGATCGCGATTGTAGACATTGTGCTCGCCTCCGCCTGGCTGAAACATATGCCGCGTAAAGGCAATCCGGTGCTGGACGTGCAAGGGGCGGTCTACTCCACGATCGGGTTTGGCGGCGTTCTGTATGGCTTCAGCGAAGCCGGCAGCAAAGGATGGGGCGAGACGGAAGTCGTTGTGTCGCTTATCATCGGCGTCTTGTTCTTGATCATGTTCACATGGCGTTCGCTCCGCTCGGAGCATCCGGTGCTCAATTTCCGTGTGTTCCGCTACCCAGTGTTTACGTTGGCGACCGTCATCGGATCGGTCATCAATATGGCGATGTTTGCAGCCATGGTGTTGCTGCCGGTGTATTTGCAAAACTTGCGCGGCTTTACGCCACTTGATGCCGGTTTGCTGTTGCTACCGGGAGCGATTGTCATGGCGATCATGTCGCCGATTTCCGGCTGGGTGTTTGACCGCATCGGCGCGCGGGCGCTGGCGATCGTCGGCTTGATCATCACCGCGGCCACGACGTGGGAATTCAGCAAGCTGACGATGGATACACCGTACAGCCAGTTAATTTGGCTTTATATTTTCCGCATGTTCGGCATGTCGATGCTCGGAATGCCGATTATGACGGAAGGATTGAACGCCTTGCCGCGCCATTTGTACAGCCACGGCACGGCGATGTCCAATACGATCCGCCAAGTGGCCGCTTCGCTCGGAACGGCGTTCTTGGTGACGATCATGTCCAACCGGGCCAAATTCCATGCGGACATGTACCGAAATGAGATGACGGAAAACAATCCGTTTTTCATGAGCCTTGTCGGCCAGCTGAAGCAGGCGATTCCGAGCGATGAAGCGGTGGTGCAGCTGCTGTATGGGCTCGTGCAGCAGAGATCGACTGTCGAAGGGATTAACGACGCCTTTTTCGTCGCCACCTGCTTGACGGTATTGGCGTTAATGATGGCGTTTTTCTTAAAGGGAAAAAAGCATAAATCGCCATCAGCGTAAACAAAGGAAGCGGCGCAGAAGCCGCTTCTTTTTTTGTTTTATGCCATTATGGACAACAATGTTCTTGCTCCCTTTTTGCACACATATACATCATAAAGACAAGCGGATGACAAAAGAGGGGGGGAGCGCCCATGGCGCATTTCGGCTCGAAAGGATGGCTTGTGGCTGAGTTGAAAAAGGCAGGCATCGCCCGTCATCCGGTTGGACGGAAAAAAATTGAAACGTACAAGGCGGCGGAGCTGTACGGGCTGTACCGAAAATATGTGCAGAAAACGTGCTAGGCCGGATGAAACATCCGGCTTCTTTTTTGGGCAACCTAAAGGGGAAAGGAGGGAGGCGCGCCTGATGGTTGACAAACGCGCCGGAAGCGATGAAGAAAAAACGGTTTACGGTAGCGGAAGGGGAAACGATCGCCGCCTGTTTAGCGCGAATGAAACAGGAAGGCTACCGCCCCATCCGCCGCATCGAGCAGCCAATTTTCCGCGAAGTGGAAACGAACGGCGAAACGATGGTTGAGCCGTGCGGGCGCATCATCGAATTTGAGGGGGTGCGCGATGAGCCGTAGCAACAGGTCGTTAGCACGGTTGCCCGCCGCCGCCAACGATTTGAGGCGTCGGCCATAGCGGCAAATGGCGAATGGGACGTTGCAGCCGGTTGTCCGGGTCGCTACAATAAAGAAGGGGAAAAATATAAAGAGAAGGAGATGACGCCATGATTCATCACACATGGGCGACCCGGCCGACGATCAAAAAAGTAAAGTGCGTTCACACGAACGCGGAAAAGTACATGGTCAGCAATGTATTGACGCCGGGCAAAGTATATGAAGTAAAAAACGAAACGGACGAGTTTTATTTTGTCATTGACAACAGCGGAAAAGTCGGCGGGTTTTACAAAGATTATTTTGAGGAAGTCAAGTGATCGCGCCAATCACCAAGAAAAAACGGATGTCCGAAACAGGGCATCCGTTTTTTCGATCAGCCGGCGGCGCTTTGTTCCGCCGTCGGCGGCCGCAACCGGCTTGCCGGCAGCGTGATCGTCAACGTCGTCCCTTTTTGTACGGCGCTTTCGATCGTCCACGTTCCTCCCATTTGTTCGATGATTTTGACGGCGACCATCGCCCCAAGCCCAGTGCCTTTTTCTTTTGTGCTGAAGTATGGCTCGCCGAAGCGGCGCACTTGTTCTTTCGTCATGCCAACGCCGTTGTCGGAAATGGTAATGACGACTGATGCCCCCCGGTTCTCGGCCGCAACATGGAGCGTGCCGCCGTTCGGCATCGCCTCAATGCTGTTTTTCAACAAGTTGAGAAAACACTGTTGGAAATATTGTACGTTTCCGATAACGACACCATGTTCGAGGGAAGAGGATACATGGATCGAATGCATATGCGCCATTGGCGTAATCATTTGCAGCACTTTCTGAAGCTGGGTGGCGACATCAATCGGCTCGGTCTCTTTTGGCGCCGGTTTGGCAAACGTCAAATAGTCGCGGATGATGGCTTCCGCCCGCTCGAGTTCCTCTAAGGCGATGCGAATGTACCGCTCTTCGGTTTCGCGCGGCAGCCGACCCGTTTGCAGCAGCTGGATGAATCCTTTGACGACGGTGAGCGGGTTGCGGATTTCATGGGAAATGCTGGCTGCCATTTGGCTGACGATCTCCATTTTTTCCATCTTCATCAGCTCCGCTCGAGCGAGCTGTGCCTCATGAAGCGTCTCCATCAAATAGACAGCGAACATCATGACGAATGGCGGCATTATAATGAAATACGCGATATACGGCCTCGTTACCGGAAAATCAGCAATCATCACGGCGACAAATGTCGTCAGCACCGCGAGCAAAAACGTCAGCCCAAGCGACATAACGAGCTTGCTCGGCCGCGGTAGCTTGCGAAACAGCGGCGAGGCGGCCGCCGCTATGGCAAACATGATGGTGTAAACGATCAACGTAAGCGGCTGAAATCCGTACAAAACGGTGCGTGCCAGCATCAAGACAACAAACAGCACCGCCCCGACCGCGCCGCCGCCATACAATGTCCCAAGCAAAAACGGAATTTGCCGGAAATCATGGACGCACAGCGGATCCATGTAAATCGGAAATTTCATGCACAAAACGGCCGCCAACGCCAAGCAAGCGCCAAGCAGCGCTTGGCCATAGAGCGGGCGCTGCCGGATCGCTCGACTATGGTCATAAATAAAGGAAAAGGCAAAGATCGTGACTAAAATATAAAATAAGTTGTTCAAGACGTGCTGGTTAATGTATAAACCGGCCATACGAAAAATCTCCTAACTGAATAGACATCATCACCTTTCATTATAGCGGAAAGAGATTGAAAGAAAAATATGCATTGGCTATGTCCGGTCTTTCAGCAGCCAAACCGCCAAGGCGCCAAGGAGCGGCAGCGAGCGTAAACGAAGCCGCCGTCGAGCGCAAAATCGGAAAGAGCGCCGGGATGACCGCCTGCATCGCATCGTTCAAAAAGTGGCCGAGGCTGATGCGAACAAAAATCGGGTAGACGGTCATGCTGACGGCGCTTGTTCGTTCCGTATGAACCCCCATCGTTCTCCCCCGTTCCAACCATAGATCTTAATATGGCTAAATTATACTTGATCCTTGCCACCAGAGAAAGCCCCATTTCCCAGCGTGAGCGCAGGCAAGAGGGCGCTTCATTTTTGTCTTTTCAATCGCCAGCGCGGTAATTCAGCTTTTCTTTTCCAGATGCACTGATGACGAGCTCGACGTTTACGAATAGCGTGTTGTTATGGAGTGGGATGAGGCCGTTGATCTGATGTTTTTTCCAGAGATCCGGACGCTGGCGATACAGCTGCTCCGACAGATTCAATATATCGATCTGCTGCTTCTTGCCAAGTTCATACAAGCGGCGGATCTCCTGCTTCACCGTTTGTTCCGCCAGTTTGGTCAGTTGTTTTCGCGAGAGCGGTTTGCGCAGTTCGGTGATGGCGCCTTGCGCCTGCACTTGGACAGTAAACGCAGGCTCTCCATCCTTCACTTTGACCGACCATTTCGTTTTCGGGTCCCGGACGACAAGAGAGGCGACCGTTTTCCCTTTTTGTTTGACATAAATCGGGGTGCGGCGAATGTCGTGTTCGAGCCAGCGAAGTCCCTCTAGATCGGAACGGCGGACACATTGCTGGAGGCTGTAATGGTGGACAAAACACACGCCGGAAACAGCGAGCATCGGTTTCGGCTTTTTATTTTCGATCCAGCGCCGGCGGTCGAGCGTTAAATACGGAAGCCTTGCCGTATCGGCTTTTTCATCCATATCGACAATCAGCCGGCTGAGCCGGATCGGGCGGATAAACGAACTTTGTTGAAAGATTTCTTCCGGATTGGACAACAGCGAATAATACGAGGAAGCGTTTAACAGCGGCGTCGCTTCAAACAGCTCGGACAGCGGCTCATCGGTGGCGTACACCCATGCTGTATGGCGAATTTCGTTGTAACGGTTCAGCACGTCGATCACATCGGCCACGATGCCTTTTTGCAAGGCCCGTTTGGTAAAGACAATGCTTTTTACATGGCCCCATGACACCCTTTGTTGAATGGAAGGGTAGATTTTGTCGGTCGCGATATTAAACGTTTCGCCAGCGGCTTTGCCGATGGAAACGGCCGCTTTCTCTTTGCCGCCTCCGGCCTCGACTTTGGCGAGGGCGGTGAAACCAACCAGCTGAACGTAGGCGACCACTTGGCCATCTTTATAATCCACCCCAATGGCATGAATATACACAATGTGATCGATGTTGCGCGTGTCCCAACAGCCGCTGAGCAAGATGACGGAAGCGATGACGGGAAAGAGCCGCTTCCTCATTTTCGTTCCCTCTCTTTCGCAATGAGATCATTTGGGTGCACAATGCGGTTGCGCGTGCGGAACTGCTTCCATGTACTCGGGATAAAGACTTTCCCGATATCTTTTGATGGCGGCGCCAGCGGCGTGAGATACGGAACGCCGCAGGTGCGCAAGTTGACCGCATAAGTCAAGATGAAAAACAGCGACAGAATGAAGCCAAACAGGCCAAGAACGGTGGAAGCCGTCAAGACAATAAAGCGCAGCAAGGTGACACTGCCGGCCATATTTTGATTGACGAGCGTGAATGTCGAGATGACGGAAATGGCGGCAATGACGAGTGTGGCCGGGGCGGCGAGCCCGGTGTTGATCGCCGCCTGGCCGATGATTAAGCCGCCGACGACGGACAGCGTCTGCCCGATGGCGATTGGCAGCCGCATCCCGGCTTCCTTAAACACCTCAAACAAAATCATCATCACAAACATCTCCAGCGGCACCGGAAGCGGCACTCCTTGGCGCGACAAAATGAGCGTCGCCAGCAAGGTGAACGGAAGCTGGTCCGGATGGAAGCAGGTCAAGGCGACCCAGGCGCCCGGCAAATAAATGGCGACCGAAGTGCCGACGAGCCGAAGCAGGCGCTGAAACACGACAAACAAGAAAAGCGTGTTGTTGTCTTCCGCCGTGTTCAGCAAAAACGTTAAATTGCCCGGTCCGATCAAGGCGGTCGGCGCCCCGTCCACCAAGATGATAAAACGGCCGTTGAGGAGCGAATTGACGGCAAAATCGGGCCGCCCGGTGTAGCCGAACATCGGGAACAAAGAAAAACGGGTGTCGGAAAACCACTCTTCAATTTGGTTGGTGCTTGTCACCGAGTCGATGTACAAACTGAGCAGACGGCTTCTCACCTCGTCGATGATTTCTGTATTGGCAATATCATCGACATAGAGGAGCCCGACTTTTGTCTGGCTGCGTGTGCCGATGACAAACGGTTCGTAGACGAGCCGGTGTGAGCGCAGCCGCTTGCGAATGAGGGCGACATTTTTGCTGATTTCTTCAATAAATCCATCTTTGGGTCCACGAATCGATACTTCCGTGTTCGGCTCTTCCGGATCGCGGCTGGGCGGGCTGGCGAGCGGCATCGTGTACAAGACATCGGCTT